>NZ_CP062231.1:5607500-5879766 GCF_024707525.1 Rhizobium sp. TH2
GCAGCAAGATCACGGAAGAAGAGCGCAAGGCGGCGCTCGCCCGTATCTCCGGCTCCTCCGATATCAACGACCTCGCTTCGGCCGACCTCGTCATCGAGGCCGCCACCGAGGAAGAGGCCACCAAGCGCAAGATCTATAACCAGGTCTGTCCTGTCCTGAAGCCAGAGGCGATCCTCGCCACCAATACCTCGTCGCTGTCCATCACGCGGCTGGCCTCGGCCACGGACCGGCCGGAGCGGTTCATGGGCATCCATTTCATGAATCCCGTGCCGGTAATGAAGCTGGTCGAACTGGTTCGCGGCATCGCCACCGACGAGAAGACCTTTACCGCCGCCAAGGAATTCGTTGGCTCGCTTGAGAAGACGATCACAGTTGCCGAGGATTTCCCGGCCTTCATCGTCAACCGCATCCTGCTGCCGATGATCAACGAGGCGATCTATACGCTTTACGAGGGCGTCGGCTCGGTCGATGCGATCGACACGGCAATGAAGCTTGGCGCCAATCATCCCATGGGTCCGCTGCAGCTTGCCGATTTCATCGGTCTCGACACCTGCCTGTCTATCATGCAGGTGCTGCATGACGGTCTCGCCGACTCGAAATACCGGCCGTGCCCGCTGCTGGTCAAATATGTCGAAGCAGGCTGGCTGGGCCGCAAATCCGGCCGCGGCTTCTACGATTATCGCGGCGCCGTCCCCGTTCCCACCCGCTGATCACGGGATATCCAGATGTTTATCAACCCCTTTTTGACGTCTCGGCGTCGAGAGGGGTTTTCTGTTGTTGCGGCTGGCTGAAAAATCATACAATTTCCCTGCCGAGCATTCCGGGAGTGAGGCCAGATGGCAAAGAGCGAGACATTCGGCACAGGCCGTAACGGGGAAACCGTGACCCGTGTTTTCCTCAAAGGCGGTGGGCTGACCGCCAAAGTGCTGACCTGGGGCGCGATCATCCAGGATATCAGGCTCGAAGGCCATGCCGCACCACTGGTGCTTGGCCACGAGAACATGCCGAATTATCTCGACCATTCGCCCTATTTCGGCGTGACGCCGGGCCGTTCTTCCAATCGGTTGGCCAATGGCCGCTTCACGATCGACGGCCACGAATACCAGCTCGAACGCAACGAGAAGGGTGTGACCCATCTCCATGGCGGCTCGGATGGGATCGCCAACCAGAACTGGGAGATCATCGACCTCACTGATGATCGCGTGACGCTCAGGGTCGTCGATCCCTCGGGCCGCGCCGGCTATCCCGGCAATTGCACTGTTACCGCGATCTATCACCTGAAGCCGGGCGGCGTGCTTTCCGTGGCCTATGAAAGCACCACCGATGCGCCGACGATCGCCAATATCTGCCAGCACAGCTATTTCTCACTGACCGACGGCCACGATACATCTGACCACGAGCTAATGATCGCAGCCGATAGCTACCTGCCGACAAATGCATTGCAGATCCCCGAAGGCGGACCCAAATCCGTCGAAGGCACGCCCTTCGATTTCCGCGTGATGAAATCGATCATTCAGGTGGAAAACGGCGAGCGCGTATTTTACGACCACAATTTCTGCCTGTCGGACGAGCGCGTCACGAAGCGCCTCGTTGCTCACGCCATGAGCCGGAAATCCGGCATCAACCTGCATGTCCACACGTCCGAGCCCGGCGTCCAGTTCTATGCAGCGTTCAAAATGAACGTGGAGGTTCCGGGATTGGATGGGCTAAGCTACCCGCCCGGTGCGGGCTTCTGCCTGGAAACCCAGATCTGGCCGGATGCCATCAATCAGCCGGGCTTCCCCAATGCCGTACTCCGGCCGGGCGAGGTGCTGAGGCAGGAAACGGACTACGTGTTTTCGAAGGGTTGATCACGCCCTGTTTGCCTAATCGGTAGCCGCGAATTATATTGTTGGCTCAGTGCCAACTGCTGCTATCAGGATTGTCAATGAACATCGCGATCAAGGACACTTCTCTAGAAGACATCGTGCGCCGCATCGAGGCTGGCGAACACGTGACGCTGACGCGCGACGGCAAGCCTTTCGCGAAGGTCGAGCCTACCCTCGCAGAAGCAGCGCCGGTCAAGAAGAGCATCCTGGGAGCGATGCGTGGCCAAATATGGATGGCGGATGACTTCGATGAACTCGGTCCCGAATGGGACGAGTACACTAAATGACATCACGCCTTTTTCTTCTAGACACACACATCGTCATTTGGGCTCTGAACGGCGATGCGCGTCTCCCGGCCCAATATGTTCCTATCATAGAAGACGGCGCGAAATGCTATGTGAGCATCGCATCGCTGTGGGAGATCGCCATCAAGCAATCTCTCGGGAAACTTGATGTCCGAAAGGATGTCGTGGATGCCTTGATGGAGGGCGATATTGAGCTTCTCCCTGTGAGCACGGCAGCCATCGAGGCGGTCCGCACTCTTCCGCATCACCATCGCGATCCCTTCGATCGCATGCTTATCGCCCAGGCGATGACAGAGAACCTGAGTCTGCTGACGGTCGATCGCCATTTCGCGCTTTATAGCGTCACGATAGCCTGAGCGTCAATCCTAAGGCCGGTCCCGATACCGTTCAATCGATCCTACGCCCGTCGGCATCGAAGACATGCAGGTGCTGGGGTGGGAAGGCGACCTGGATCTTCGGGCCGGCGGCGAGCATCGCGCGATCGAGCGTGAACAGCTTGAACGGCAAGCCGTGCAGCGAGGCATGCACGATGATCCCGAAACCGGTCGGCTCCATGAGTTCGACACTTGCCGTCATCCCACCTTCGCTGACGACCGCGACATGTTCGGGCCGAACCCCGAGTGTCACCGGCGCATTCGGTGCGATGCCGCTCTTGGTTCGCACCGGCAACTCAGTGCCGTCGGCTAGCTTGATCGTCGCGTTCTCGCCAGAGAACACGCACTGCGCTTCGAGGAAATTCATCCCCGGCGAGCCAATGAAGCCCGCGACGAACAGGTTGGCGGGGCGATCGTAGAGATCGAGCGGCGTGCCGACTTGCTGCACCACGCCGCCATGCATGGCGACGATCCGGTCGGCCAGCGTCATCGCCTCGATCTGATCATGCGTTACATAGATGGAAGTCGCCTTGAGGTCGGCGTGCAGTTTCTTGATCTCGGCGCGCATCTGTTCGCGCAGGCGCGCATCGAGATTGGAAAGCGGTTCGTCGAACAGGAAGGCCTTGGGCTGGCGCACAATGGCGCGGCCCATGGCGACGCGCTGGCGCTGGCCACCGGAGAGTGCCTTGGGCCGACGCTCCAGTAGGGGATCGAGCCCGAGCTTGGCGGACGCAGCAGCGACCGCGCTTGCGATCTTCTCCTGCGCCTGCTTCCTAAGCCTCAGGCTGTAGCTCATGTTGTTGGCCACATTCATATGCGGATAGAGCGCATAGGATTGGAACACCATGGCGATATCGCGATCCTTGGGCGCGAGATCGTTGACCCGCTTGCCCTCGATGCTGATATCGCCGCCGCTGACCTCCTCGAGCCCCGCAATCATCCGCAGCAATGTGGACTTGCCGCAACCGGAGGGGCCGACCAGCACGATGAATTCGCCGTCCCTGATATCGAGATCGACGCCGTGCAGGACATGCACCTTGCCGAAGCTCTTCTGGACATTCTGGATATTGATGGAAGCCATAAGTTTAACCCTTGACCGCGCCGGCCGTGAGGCCTTGGACGAGATAGCGCTGGATGAGCAGGAAGAAGAGGCCGGCCGGAATGAGCGCCATGACGCCCGCTGCCATCATCTGCCCGAAATCGACCGAGAATTTCGACACAAAAGTGAGCAGACCGACCGGGAAGGTCGCGGCATCATTGCCGTTGATCAGCATCAGGGCGAAGAGCAACTCGCTCCAGGCGGCGGTAAACACGAAGCCCAGCGTCGCGGCGATGCCCGGCAGCGTCAGCGGCAGGATGATTTGGCGGAACGCAACGAATTGGGTGGCCCCGTCGATCATCGCGGCTTCTTCGAGATCGCGTGGAATTCCGTCGAAGAAGGACTGCATCAGGAAGGTCGCGAAGGGCACGTTGAAGGCAGTGTAGACGATGATGAGACCGGTCAGGCTGTTGGTCAGCCCGAGCGGCGACAGGATCTTGAAGATCGGCGCCACCAGCATGACCAATGGGAACATCTGTGTCAGCAGCATCAGCGCCACGATCCAGTATTTCGCAGGGAAGGAGAAGCGCGACAGCGCATAGCCGGAGAGTGACGCGCAGACCGTCACGGCAACCGCCGTCGATGCCGAGACGATCAGGCTGTTCTTGAAGAAGGTCGGAAAGGCGCTGTGGCGCAGCACGAAGGAATAGTGTTCCCAGGTCATCTCTGACGGCCACATCCGCACGCCCTCGCTATAGAGCAGCTTGTTCGGCGTCACCGAAACCTTAAGCAGCCAGAACAGCGGAAACAGCGCGAAGACGATATAGACGAGAATCGCCAGTCGGTGCGCAATGGTAGGAATTATGCTGCCTGATCTCATGGTCTCAATCCTTCAACAGCATCTGGCGGAGCAGGATGATCAGCATCGAATAGGCGAGCAGCAGCACCAGCAGCACCAGCGCGATCGCTGAGGCGTAGCCGAAATCGAGCGCCCTGAAGGCTTGGGTGAAGATGTAGCTGGCGACGATCTGCGTCCGGTCCGCCGGCCCGCCCGATGTCATCACCACGATCAGGTCGGCGAAATTCGAGACCCATACGGTGCGCAGAAGCACCGTGACCGCGATGGTCGGCGCGAGAAATGGCAGCGTGATCGAACGGAAGCGCTGGAACCAGCCGGCACCATCGATCGAGGCGGCCTCGTAGAGATCGCGCGGGATTGCCTGCAGTGCTGCCAGCAGCGTGATGGCGAAGAAGGGAATGCCCCACCAGACATTGGCAATGATCGGCCCCCACATCGCATAATGCGGGTCGGACAGGATATTGCCCGGCTCGTTCATCAGGCCCATCGCAAAGAGCCAGTGCGGAATAGGCCCGATAACAGGATTGAAGAGCCATGCCCAATTCAGGCCAGCGAGGAAACTCGGCACGGCCCAGGGCAGGAAGACCAGCGCCTGGACGATGCCCCGGCCGCGAAACGGCTTGTCGAGCAAAAGCGCGAGGATCAGCCCGAAGATGAATTGCAGGAGGACGGAAGCGCCTGTCCACCAGAGCGTGTTCTTCAGCGCTCCATAGAATGCGGCATCTTTGGACAGGGTCCGGAAATGATCCAGCCCGATAAAGCCGCCCGAGAAGGGATTGAGCAGCACGATATCGCGGAAGGCATAGGAAATGCCGATCACCAGCGGCACCAGCATCACCCCGGCAATCAGGATCAGCGATGGCGCGCTATATAAATAGGGCGTCGAACCGTCGGCGAGGCGCTTCAGCCACGGCTTGCGGTCGTGCCGCCGGTCGATCGTATCGGCAGGAATGGTCATCAGCCAAGCTTTCCCTCATGCGGCGCCTTCGCCGTCATGTATTGCAGCGTCTTTCGCTGTCATTTTCGCGGCGTCTTCGCGCCGGTCTTACCCCGTGAAAGTTGGCGACGGCCGGCTACCCCAGCCGCCCGCCGCCGATCTCGCCCTGCTTACTTCTTGGCGAGATGTTTCTGCTGGGCCTTGGTCAGATATTCGGCCCACTGGTCAGCCAGTTCCTTCGGCGTGATCTCGCCGAGCAGCGCCTGCTGTGAGGTCTTGATCGCGATCGAATCCTTGAAGAAGGCAAACTCCTCAAGATAGGTCGGCATCACGGTCGGAACCGTGTTCGGATCCGCCAGTTCCTCGAACCAGCCCTTGAACTGGTCACCCGCGTAGAAAGGGTCCTTCTCGGCCGACTTCAGCGCCGGCAGCGCGCCGACGCGCTTGTTCCACTCGATATTGCCTTCCGGGCCTTCGAGGGTGGCGATCAGCTTCCAGGAAAGATCCTTGTCCTTGGTGGTCGAGAACATCGACCAGCCGGCATAGCCGATCGTCGGATAGGACTTGCCATCCGGCCCCTTGGGCAGCGGCATGACGCCGAAATCGTCCTTGTTCATGCGTTCGGCAATGGCGATCAGCGCGTCCGGATCCTGGTCGAGGAAGGCGCATGTACCGGAATAGAAGCCGGCCACGATCTCGTTGAAGCCCCAGTTGATGCTGTCCTTCGGCGCGTAGCCCTTCTTGTAGAGATCGACCATCCACTCGAAGCCCTTGACCCAGCCTTCGCTGTTCATGGTCGAGGTGCCATCTTCTTTGAAGTAGGTATTGTCGCCGGCCATGGAGGCGGCGAAGATCATCCAGCCATTGAGCCCGCCGGGACCGCCGCGCATGCAGTAGCCATATTTGCCGGGGAGCTTGGAAATCGCTGCTGAAGCCGCGGTGAATTCATCGAGGGTCTTCGGCGGCTCCTTCACGCCGGCTTCTGCAAGAAGCTTCTTGTTGTAGAACATGGCGCGCAGATAGAAGCCGTAAGGCAGCATATAGGCCGTATCCTTGACGTCGCGGCCGAGGTCCAGTGCGCGCGGTGTCAGGTCGCCGGTGTGCTCCCACTTTTCGAGATAAGGCTCAAGGCTTTCGAGCATGCCGTTATTGGCATAGAGCGACAGCCAGGTGTCGGGCATTTCCATCACGTCGGGCGTGTCGCCGGCGGAGACCATGGTGGCGAACTTCTGGAAGGCTTCGCCCCACGGCAGTGAGATGATCTCGACCTTGGTGCCGGGATTGGCCGTCTCGAACTTGGCGACGATCGATTTCAGCGTTTCGGTGCGCTCGGGGCTGGTGATCACTTCCACCAGTTTCAGCGTCGTGTCGGCAATGGCGGTTCCCGCCATCATCGTGGCGAAGAGTGCTGCGGTAATCAGTCTTTTCATCATGTCCGTTTCTCCCAGTTTCGGTTCATTGATCTCACGTTGCGGCTGCCATCGCCGCCTCGATATCGCTCCATAGCGCCTCTGTTCCCTCGAGGCCGACATGGAGGCGTACGGACCGCGCATTGATGCCAAAGGCATGCGCGGAATTCGGCTGTGCCTTCTGCTGAAGCACGACCTCGCCCGGTACGATCAGGCTTTCATGTCCGCCCCAGCTGACACCCAGCTTGAAGAGCGAGAGGTGATCGGCGAAGGCGCGGATATCGACGCCCTCGCGGAAAATGAAAGAGAACAGGCCCGAAGTGCCGTTCAATCCCGGCGGCAGGCGATTGGCGAGACCCGGATGGCACACCTGCTCGACCAGCGCATGATCCTGCAGCCGCCGTGCGATCTCCATGCCGGAGGCTTCGTGTGCTTTCATGCGGATCGGCAGAGTCCGCAGGCCGCGAATGAGCAGCCACGCATCGAACGGCGACATCTTGGCGCCGAGATAGGGATAGGCCTCGGCCTTGATGCGGCCGATCAGCTCCTTCGAGCCCGCGACGACGCCCGAGACGACATCGCTATGACCGCCGAGATATTTAGAGGCGGAATGCAGCACAAGATCGACGCCCAGCTTGATCGGTTGCTGGAAGATGGGGCTCGCCCAGCTGTTGTCGATCATGGTGATCAGACCATGCCGCTTTGCGAGCGCCGCAAGCGCGCCGACATCATGGGCTTCCATCACCCAGCTTGTCGGGCTTTCCATGTAAAGCAGCTTGGCGCCGGGCAGCGCCCTGGCAACCGCTTCCTCGTCGCGGCCATCGACATAGGTCACTTCGACCTTGAGCTTCTTGAGGATCGTGCCGAACAGGCGAAAGGCATCGGGATAGACGTGGCGGACCGCGACGATGCGGTCACCCGGTTCGACGAAGCTCAGCACCGTGGACGAGATTGCCGCCATGCCGCTGGCAAAGCCGAGTGCATCCTCCGCACCTTCAAGCTTGGCCAGCATCTCCTCGAACATCCGGACGGTCGGGTTCAGGCCGCGCGTATAGATCGGCCGCACCTTCTCGCCGCGATACGAGGAAATCATGTCGTCGTAATCGGAGAAGGTGAAGAGCGACGTCTGGAAGATCGGCGGCACCACGGCCTCCGCATAGTTGCCCTCGTCATGCGCGACGGTGAGCGAAGCAAGTTCGAACGGATCCAGCCCGTCATTCATTTCGACATTTCCTTGATATCTTCCTCGACCACGTCGAGAATCTTGAGCGTCTCGCGCCGCGCGGCCTCGGTGTCCTGGGCGACGATCGCGTTGAACAGCGTGCGGTGGAACGGAAACGAGCGGCGGGCGAAATCCACCCGGTCGAAGGGGTGTGTCCAGAACCGCTCGAATGCGCCACGCATCTGCTCCAGCAATTGCGCGAACAGCGGATTGTGGGTGGCATCGTAAATGGCAAGGTGGAAGGCCAGGTCCTCCGGCCCCGACGTGCCCTTGGCAATATGCACGCGCTCCATCTCGTTGAGCTTTTCCTCGATCATGACGAGGTCCTGCGCCGTGCGGCGGCGCGCCGCGACCATGCCGGCTTCGCATTCGATGCCGCGCCGTACTTCCAGCGTCTGCAACAGCACATCGCGCAGATGCGTCGCATTGAGCGACAGCGGCATGTGGATCGTGGCGAGAGACACGGGCTTGAGCAGATACGTGCCGCTGCCCTTGCGGGTTTCCATGACGCCGAGCGCCTGGAAATGACGGATGACCTCGCGGATGGTCGAGCGGCCGACGGCGAGCGCCGACATCAATTCGCGCTCGGCTGGCAACCGGTCGCCGGCTTTCAGGCTGGCGCTGTCGATATAGGTGGCGAGCGCGTCGATGACCTGCGCCGCCCTGTCGAGCGGCGGCAATGGCATGAATTGCGGCCTGCCGTTTACATCTGCCGTCATCCGGCGATTTCCCCTGTCGACGCCGCTTCTTGAATCGAGCGGCTTTAAATTGGTCTGACATCCTAGCATTTCCGACGAATCGGTCCTTGTCAACCAACTCCGAGCAAGGGTCAGACATGCCGTCGCAACCGAGATGCGGTTTCAGCAGGATCGGGGTATTAGGGGCGTATGATCAGGATTGCTTGGCAGGCCCGTTGATGCGCTGGTTGCGCAGCAATTGCTTCATGTTTTCAAAGCGCTGCCCATGTTCGGCGTCACGTCGAAGACCGACCGCCGAACAGAGGATATCGACGACGACGAGGGCCGCGATACGCGAGATCGTCGGCGTGTAGATGTCGGTATTGTCGAGCGTCTCGACCAGGATTGCCACGTCGCAATGGTCGAGCAGCGGCGAGCGCGAGCCGGAAACCGCGATCACCCTGGCGCCGCCGGCCTGCGCTTCCTTCGCCACCTCGATCATCGCGATCGTGTGGCCGGTATTGGAGAAAATCACCGCAACATCGCCGGGCCGCATCATCGATGCTGTCATCAACTGCTGATGCGTGTCGGCCTGCGCGCCGCAGGGCACGCCGAACAGCGGAAACTTCTGCTGTGCATCGAGCGCCACGATGCCCGAGGCGCCCAGGCCGAAGAATTCTATGCTGCGGGCCTCGCTGAGCAGCGCGATCGCTTCACCCAGCGCCTTGGTGTCGAGATGGCTGCGCGCCCAGTCGAGGCTGGTCATCGTATAGCCGAAGATCTTCTCGACCAGTTCGGACGTACTGTCGTCCTTCGAAAGCACCGAATGCGTCGCGGTCGTGCCGAGTGCCAGGCTATGGGCGAGCCGGAGCTTGAACTCCTGGTAGCCGCTGCAGCCGATCGCCACACAGAACCGAATGACGGTCGGTTCGCTGACATCTGAGAGGGCTGCTGCTTCCGCCAGTGCGGCATTGAGGATACGACTCGGATCCTCCAGCACGCGGTTGGCGACCTTGCGTTCGGACTTGCGAAGGTCAGGCAAGGCCTGCCGCACGATTTCTAGGATGTTTTGCCCGGTATTGCGGCTGGATATTTCTTCATATGCCATGACAGATTTCCTGCCACCGTGCCCTACGCATCGTCAAGGCGAAACTCGATGCCGTAGCGGGCGCGCCGAAGCGCGATTGGCGCCTGCGCGACGGCATTTTCGATCTCATCGGGCGCGATCGTGTTGAATGCGAACATGCCGTAATGATGCGCGATCATTGCGCCGATGCCGCAGCGGGCACAAAGTGCGATGGATTCAGAAAGTGTGAGGTTTCCAGCGAAGCCCGATGTTCGCAATGCTTCCGAGCGTCCATTGACCGGCAGCAATGCCAGATCGGGTGCTAAGGCCCTGATCTCCTCGTCCTGCCCGGGAAAGGGAATCGTGTCACCGGAGTGGAGGATTTTCACCTTGCCGAATTCCAGGCCATAGCCGAGAAAGCGGTGGCGGCCGGCTTCGTCGCGTTCCAATGTCTCATGGGCAGCCCGCATGACATGAAGCTCTAGATTTCCAATCTTCATGCGATCTCCCGCATCGATTTTGATCAACCGGCTCGCATCGACACCGATCCGTTGCATGGCAAGCTCCCACGCGGCGGCGGGCACCACGAAGTTCAATCCGGGCAGGCGTTTCGCCAGCAGGTTCAGCGTCTCGCCATCCATGTGGTCGGTGTGATGATGGGTGCAGAGCATAAGATCGACCGGCCCTAGCTGATCCGCCCTCAGCGGCGCGGGCGCCATTCTTTCGTGCGAGAAGGCTGCATCGCGATATTTGACCGCGAGCGAATCCGAGAGATAGGGATCGATGACAATGCGCTCGCCCTGCGCATCGATCACAAAACCGGCCTGTCCGAGCCAGTAAAGCGACACACCGTCGCCCGGACCCTTGGCGAGCCTGACCGCGAGCGGTTCGTCGAAAGGGGTGGCGCGCAGCGTCACCATGGCATCACGCCGTCAGCGCATGCTGTTTCAGGCCGAGCGATTCCATCAGGTTGAAGACCGCCATCTCGGTCGCGCGGTTGACGCTTTCCTCAGTGTAGCCGCCAATATGCGAGCTTGCGATGACATCCGGTCGCGAGGCTAGACCCGGAAATACCGGCGGCTCGGGGTCGAACACATCGACGCAATAGGTCAGCAGCCGCTTGGCATCGAGCGCTTCGATCAAGGCGGCTTCATTGACCAATGACGCGCGGGCCGTATTGACCAGGATAAGGCCCGGCTTCACCGTCGCGAGCATATCGTGGTTGACCAGTGCGCCATCGCGGCTTGGCGGACAATGCAGCGTCAGGATATCGGCCTGACGGAAAATTTCTTCATGCGTTGCCCAGCGGAAACGCGTTGGGTCGATGCAGAGATCGGGCCGGGCGGGATCGAAGGCCATGATATGCGCGCCCATCGCCGCCGCCAGCCGCGCGACCGTGCCGCCGACCGCGCCGCAGCCGATAATGCCGATCGTACGTCCGAAGAACTCGATACCGCGCCGGCGCGGCCAGCCCCCGGCCTTCAGGCCCTGGTCGGTGTAGGGCAGATGGCGCATGGCCGAGAAGATCATGGCGATGGCGAGTTCCGCCACGCCGCGCGCATTGGCGCCATCGGCCGTGCGCACCGCGATGCCGCGCGACTTCAATTCGCCGAGCGGCAGGTTGTCGAGGCCCGTGCCGTTGCGGCTGACGACGCGAAGCCGGGACGCCGCAGCGATGACCTTTGGTGATACAGGCTCCACCCCGGCCAGCCAGCCCGCGATGTCGGGTACCAGCCGCAGCAGTTCCGCCTCATCCGGCAGCTTGCCGGGAGTCGCGTAGACGATCTCGACGCCATGGCGGGCCATGTCCTCGACCGCGGGATGTGGCGCCTCGGTCAGCGAGCGCGGCGTGACGAGCACTTTGTGACCCATGGTTCAGCCTTTCGTCACGTCAAGCGCGATCTTCGAGATCGCGTCGAATCCGGGTCCGCTCGGTGGTATGTCGATATGGAAGACTTCAGCGATCACCTGCGTCCAACCGTGGATGAAATACACCCAACCGTCCTCGATCTGCAGGTTGCGCGCTTCCTTCTGCGCCCGTGCCTGGTCGAGAAAGATCAGCTCGCCCCGATAATTGAGATCCCAGACGACGCCGTTTTCGGCGAACGTGACTGCATCCGTCAGCGGCGAACCGGGTGCATCCTTGCCGAGGCCGGTGGCATTGATCACCACCGAGCCCGGCTTCAATCCCGCAACGATCGCGTCGTTCTCGGTTGCCTGCGGCGCCAGCACATAGTCGACCGGCACTGTCCTGCCCATGGCATTGTGGATGCGCCTGATCTCGTCGATACGATGCTGGCTGCGATTGGAGACGACGATCCGCGATGGCCGGTCGCCCGCGCGCCGCTTATGCATCATGTGCCAGGTCAGCGCGATGGTCGAACCACCCGCGCCGATCGAGAAAAGCTCGGCGCCGGTGCGCTCGAAATAGCCGTCGGGCAGGAAGGCGTCCATTGCCAGACCGGACGAAATCGGGTCCTTCGCATGGCAGACCAGCTTGCCATCGCGCTTGGAAATGCAACTCGTCTCGTCCATCAGCCGCGCATGCGGGTCGATCTCGTCGAACATGTCCTTGCAGGCATTGAACAGGTCGATCTTGTGGGTGGTCACCAGCGCACCGAGCGACATCGGATCGTCGCGGATGAAGGCGACAGCCTTGCGGTACGCTTCAGGCTCCGCATGTAGCGGAAAGTCGATGCCCTTGATGTCAGCGCCCTTCAGCCCGAGATGATTGGCCCAGGCCGGAAACACCTTCATGATCGAGCTCTTGCCCGTCGTCACGCCGATGAAATAGAGCGTCGGCCGGGTCGCCGGAAGATAATCGGTCATCGTGATCCTCCCCGTGTCGATCAATCGAGCTTGGCCATGATGCTGTCAACCAACGCCTGCGGGCGGCCCGTGTAGGCCTTGTTGTCGATCGCCTTCCATCCGCCTTTGCCGTCATCGACGATGCGCCTTTTCATGCCACCCGCCTTGGCGATGATGTCGTAATCCTGGCCGGAATCGGCGGGATAGGCGAAGGTCATCACCAACGGTTCCTGGCCGACATTGACGGAACGATGGATCCAGAACGGCGGCACATAGCACATGGTCTTCGGGCCGATCTCGACCGTGCGGATGTCGCCCGCCGGACTTTCGAGCAGCATTACGCCGAGCCCGCTTTCGCCATAATACATCTCGGGCCGGTTCGGCCGCGCATGGATGTGTCCGCGCGTCATGTAGTATTCGTGGCCCACCTTGCCCGGCTCCATGCGGGTCACGCCAATGATGATATCGCCGGCATTGGCCGACGGTTTGTAGTCCGTGACTTCATAGGCAACCGCGTCGCCGCGCTCGGCGAGAACGGTGGCGAATGCCTCGGCATCCTCGTAGAGCCCATCGAGATCACGGTATGTCTTCACATAGCGGTTGGTGGCGCCCTTCAGCTGTCCGGCTGCGATGTCGACATATCCGATGCCCGGCTCGAACAAAGCCATTGCTATTCTCCTGCAATTCGTTATCGGTAGTTATACTACATAATTGCGATTGATGCGCAAGCGTCCGAACGCGCTAATCCGATCCAATTTGCCTGCTGCAGTGCAAAATGACTGCATTGCAATGCAATATGCGTCACTATTGTGCTAACAAATCAAAAATGGGAGAAAATAACCGCTTGACGGAATTATAGAAATGTATTTTAACTACAAAAAGGAGGCCGCATTGCTTCCACGTCATGGAAATCGGAGGAGAAACCCCATGAAAATTACCCTATCAGGATGCGTGCTGGCTGCCGTCATGAGTGTCGGTTCGTTCGGTGCCGCACAGGCTGCCGATTGCAAGGTCGGCATCGCGATGTACACGCTCGGCGCTCCCTATTTCGCCGCTCAGGTTGCTGCCGCCGAAGACCAGGCCAAGAAAGCCGGTTGCGAAGTGACAAGCGCCGATGGCCAGAATGACATGGCCAAGCAGATCGCCGACGTCGAAGACATGGTCGCCAAGGGCGTCAACCTCTTGATCCTCAATCCGCGTGATCCGGAAGGCCTCGTGGCCGCTGCCGATGCCGCCTCCGCTGCCGGCGTCAAGGTCGTGGTGATGGATTCCTCGATCAACACGAAAGCCAATGTCATCACCCAGGTCCGTTCGTCGAACGACCAGAACGGCTATCTCGTCGGCCAGTGGCTTGCCAAGACGATGCAGGGCAAGCCGATGAAGATCATTCTTCTTTCGGGCGACAAGGGCAACGAAGTTGGCCGCGACCGTCGCCTCGGCGTCTTCAAGGGCCTGGTCGAAGGCCAGTTGGTCAATGAAGGCAAGGTCAGCTTCGAAGTCGTTGGTCAGGGTTGGGGCGGTTGGGCCCATGAAGGCGGCCTCGCCGCCATGGAAGACCTGTTGACCGCGCATCCCGATGCCAACGTCGTGCTCGGCGAGAACGACTCCATGGTACTCGGCGCGATGAAGGCGCTGGAAGCCCAGGGCAAGACCGACGTGCTGGCGCTCGCCGCCGCCGACGGCCAGAAGGAAGCGTACGCCCTGATCAAGGAAGGCAAGTACGGCGCGACCGGCCTCAACGATCCGGATCTCGTGGCCCGCACCGCAGTCGATATCGGCCTCAAGGCGGTCAAGGGCGAGCTGCCGGACAACTTCCCGAAGCTCAACCTGACGACACCTGACGTCATCACCAAGGACAATGTCGACAAGTACTACCGCGCCGACGCTGTCTTTTGATACCTTTCCTCCCGAGACGGCTGTACAAGTCGTGAAGATGAGACGGCGGGGCCAACCTCCGTCGTCTCATTGCCTTCTGTCCGGAGAGTCGCAGTGACTGAACTCGTCAAACTCAAGTCAATCTCCAAGTCGTTTGGCGGCATCCATGCGCTGAAATCGGTGGATTTCGACGTGCGGCCGGGCGAGGTTCACGCGCTTCTCGGCGAAAATGGCGCCGGAAAATCCACGCTGATGCGCGTGCTTGGCGGCGAGATGAGCCCCAGCCATGGCGAAGTCGTCATCGATGGCAAGCCTGTCGTCTTCCGCGATCCCCGGGATGCGCGTGCACTCGGCATCGTCGTCATCCATCAGGAACTGGCGCTGGCGCCGGACCTGACCGTGGCGGAGAATATCTTCTTGGGCGAACTGCCCGGTATCATTTCCCATGCCAGCTTGCGCAAGCGGGCCAAGGAACTCATCGATCGGCTCGGCTTCAAGATCGATCCCGGCCGCATCGCCGGCACGCTCGCGGTCGCCCACCAGCAGGTGGTCGAGATCGCCAAGGCCCTGTCGCAGGATATCAAGATCATCGTCTTCGACGAGCCGACCGCCGTGCTCGCGGCGCAGGATGCGATGAAGCTGCACGAGATCATTCGCGGTCTGCGAGATCGGGGCGTCGGCATCGTCTATATCTCCCATCGGCTCGACGAAGTCTTCGATATCGCCGACCGCATGACCGTGATGAAGGACGGCCAGACCGTCGGCACCGTCGCGACGGGTGACGTCAAGATCGACGACATCATCCGCATGATGGTCGGCCGGCCGATCGCGGCCATGTTCCCCGAGCGCGGCAAGCGCGTCATCGGCCAGGAAATGCTCAAGGTCGAACATCTCAACGCCGGGCGCATGGTGCGCGATGTCAGTTTCTCCGTTCGATCAGGCGAGATCGTCGGCCTCGGCGGGCTGATCGGCTCGGGCCGTACGGAAGTCGCGCGCGTTATCTTCGGCGCCGATCCGCTGGAAAGCGGCACGATCACGCTCAAGGGTAAGGTGCTCAAGCCGAGATCGCCGAAGGACGCCGTTGAAGCCGGAATCGGCCTGGTGCCGGAGGACCGCAAGCAGCAGGGCGTCATCCTCGACAAGCCGATCCGCGTCAACGCCACCATGGCCAGGATGTCGTCGGTGGTGAACGCTTTCGGTTTCCTCAAGCGGGCCAAGGAGCGTGCCGATGTCACCGCGCTCGGCAAGAGCCTCAGGCTGAAGGCATCGAGTGTCGATGCGCCGGTCTCCAGCCTCTCCGGCGGCAACCAGCAGAAGGTGGTGCTGGCCAAGTGGTTCCACGCCGATGGCGATGTCATCATTCTCGATAAACCCACGCGCGGCGTCGATGTCGGCGCGAAGAGCGAGATCTACGCACTGGTCAACAAGCTCGCCGAGGATGGCAAGGCCGTGCTCGTCATCTCGTCGGAGCATCAGGAACTGTTCGGTCTCTGCGACCGCGTGCTCGCCATGGGGCAGGGTCGCATTCGCGGCGAACTCACGCCCGAGACCTATAGCGAAGAAAACCTGCTGGGCCTGTCGATGACGGGCGGCGCACTAACAGCAAATCAGGGTAGCCAGGCATGACAAGCACGACAGACACCGCCAAGCAGCCGGAAGAAAAGATCAAGGTCGACTATCGCTCGATCATCCAGCGCTTTGGCACCTTGGCGATCTTCCTCGTTCTGGTCGTCGTCGCCACCATGTGGTCGGAAAACTTCCTCAGCCGCGGCAATATCCTCAACGTGCTGCGCCAGGTCGCATCGAGCGCGGGCATCATGGCGGTCGGCATGCTGTTCGTCATCCTGACGCGCGGCATCGATCTGTCGGTCGGTTCGGTCATGGCGCTGGGCTCGGTTCTTACCGGATATTTCTGCGCCATTTCAGGTTACGGAACCGTACCCACTATTCTCATGGTTCTCGCCTGCGGCGCGCTTTGCGGCCTGGTGACCGGCGGCTTCATCGCTTATCTGCGCCTGCCGTCCTTCGTCATGTCACTGGCGATGATGGCGATTGCGCGCGGTCTTTCACTCATTATCTCCGAGGGCCGGCCGATACCGCTCGATGAAGCGGGTGCCGCCTTCAGCCGCTTCGGCTCCGGCTTCCTGTTCGGCATCCCGCAGCCCGTGCTTTTGATGTTCGCCGTCTTCATCGTCGGTGGCGTGGTGCTCAATTTCACCCGCTTCGGCCGCATCATCACCGCGATCGGCTCGAATGAGGAGGCCGTCCGGCTCTCGGGTATCGCCGTGCCGCGCTATATCCTGGCCGTCTATATGATCTCCGGCGTGCTGGCTGCCGTCGCCGGCATAATTTCATCGAGCCGTACCGGTGTCGGCTCGGCACAGGTCGGCGTCGGTGCCGAACTCAATGTCATCGCCGCCGTCGTCATCGGTGGCGCGAGCCTCATGGGTGGCAAGGGCGGGGTGATCAACACGCTGCTCGGCGCGCTGGTCATGGGCATCATCGCCAACATCATGAACCTCGCCGGCGTGCCGGGCTACCACCAGCAGGTCTATATGGGCGCCATCATCGTCGTCGCCATGCTGCTGCAATACAGCACCGGTTCACTGAAGCGCTGAGGCCGGAGTGGCAACCCGCATGACCTCCGCCCTCACGCTCGCCATCGATGTCGGCACGGGAAGCGTTCGCGCCGCCCTGGTCGACGGCAAGGGCGCAATCGTGACGATCGCCGCCCGCGAGCACGACCAGATCGTGCCGCGCTTCGGCTGGGCCGAACAACGTCCCGAGGATTGGTGGGCGGGCGTGGTGGCCACAATCCGCAATGTGCTCGCCGAAGTACCTAATGCGAAGAGCCGCATCTCCGTCGTCGTCGCCTGCGGCCAGATGCACGGCACCGTGCTGGTCGATGCCGATGGCCGCCTGACACGGGATACCGTGCCGCTCTGGAACGACAAGCGCACGATCGACCTCGTCCGCGATTTCGAACGCGCCAATGCGCCTCTGACTTATCTCGCCGAAAGCGGCAATCCGCCGACGCCGGCCTGGCCCGGCTTCAAGCTCGCCTGGCTGCGCGACAATGACCGGCAAGCCTATGCCAAGGCCGCCCATGTCATCATGCCGAAGGATTACATCAATCTCCGGCTGACCGGCGAGATCGCCATGGATGAGGGCGATGCGTCCTGTTCCTTTCTGATGAACCCCGGCACGCGGGCCTGGTCCCCTGATATGGTGAAGCGGCTCGGCCTCGATGCGTCGAAGCTGCCGCCGATCCGCAACCCATTGGAAATCCTGGGAACCATCACCGAGGCGGCCGCTGCTGAAACCGGCCTCGCCGGTGGCACGCCGGTGCTGGTCGGTGGCGCGGATTATCCCGTGGCACTGCTCGGCTCCGGCACATCGCGGCCCGGCCTCGTCTCCGACGTCACCGGCACATCCTGCATCCTGACCCTGATCGCCCGCGCACCGCTGCTCGATTCGGATATATCCAATGTCGCGACGGTCGAGGGCAATTGGGGTCCCTTCGTGCTGCTAGAAACCGGGGGTGACGCCATGCGCTGGGCGCGCCGTGCCCTGCACGAAGGCAAGGAGAGCTACGACCAACTCGTCGCCCGCGCCGATGCTGCGCCCGTGGGTTCCGATGGTCTATTCTTCCTGCCGTTCCTAACCGGCGAACGGCTCGGCGCGCATCGCAATGCCCGCGCCCAGTTCTTCGGCCTCGGCGCCGCCCATGGCCTGAGCCATCTCAACCGCGCCATTCTCGAGGGCGTCGCCTTTGCCGGCGCCCGGCATCTGAAAATCATGGAGAACGCCTCCGGCCAGAAGATCGAGCGCGTCATCGCCTCCGGCGGCGGCGCCAAGACAGAACTCTGGCTCCGTATCAAGGCGAGCATCTATGGCGTGCCGATCGTGGTGCCCGAGGAGCAGGAATGCGGCATTCTCGGATGCGCTGCGATGGGCGCGGTCGCGACGGGCGCCATGTCGTCGCTCGATGAAGCCATCTCGGCCTATGTCCGCTATGCCGACGAAATCCTGCCCGATCCGGCCTGGCAGGAGCGCTATGCCAGGATGCAGCCGATCTTCGACAAGCTCTATTTCAACAGCCAAGCGCTCTATGACGATCTCGACGCGCTGGCCGATCCATCATTGCAGGACGTGTGAGGAAAGAATGTATCTCGAATTGTTCAGCCTCAAGGGCAAGACGGCAGTTGTCACGGGCGCCGCGCGCGGTATCGGCTTTGCCACGGCCGATGCGCTCAGCGAAGCCGGCGCCACGGTCATCATCACCGACATGAACGGGGAGGCAGCGGCGAAGGCAGCCGAGGAAATCCGCGCCAAGGGCCGCTCGGTCGATAGCGAGACGCTCGATGTCACCGATCCGCGCGCCGTCGAGCACGTGCATGCCGCGATCGTCGCCAGGCACGGCCGCGTCGATATTCTCGTCAACAATGCCGGCATCGCCATTTCCAACCGTCCCGCCGAGACCATGGACGATCCGACCTGGCTCAAGGTCATCGATGTCAATCTCAACGGCCTGTTCTGGTGCTGCCGCACATTCGGCAAGGCGATGTTGGAACAGGGCGGCGGCAACATCGTCAATGTCGGCTCGATGTCGGCCGAGATCGTCAACCGGCCGCAGGAGCAGGCGCAGTACAACGCCTCCAAGGCCGGCGTGCACCACCTGACGCGTTCGCTCGCCGCCGAATGGGCGACCCGCAATGTCCGCGTCAATGCGGTGGCCCCGACCTATATCGAGACCGAACTGACCCGCTACGTCTACGACGACCCCGAGATGATGAAGCATTGGGTCGGCAATACGCCGATGAACCGGATGGGCCAGCCGCCGGAAGTCGCGGCCGTCATCCTGTTCCTGGCGTCCGACGCATCGAGCCTGATGACCGGCTCCATCGTTACCGCCGATGGCAGCTACACTGCCTGGTAATTTGAGGAGAATTTGATGAAAGAGATATTGGATACGTTCCGCAAGGACCTTTATGCCGGCCAGAAGGTGCTGGTGTCAGGTGCCACCAGCGGCATTGGCCTGGCGATCGCGCAAGGCTTTGCCGGCATGGGCGCCGAGGTGATCGCCACCGGCACGTCGCAGGCGAAGCTCGACAAGATCAAGGCTGATCCGGCGCTCGCCGGCATCCGCTTCGAGCTTCTCGATGTGCGTGACCGCGCGGCGATCGACAGGTTCGTCCCGGCACTCGGCTCGCTCTCTGTGCTCGTCAATGCCGCCGGCATCGTCAAGCCGGATGACGAGTTCAACGAAGACGCCTATCTCGAAGTGATCGACGTCAACATGAACAGCGCCATGCGGCTGGCCATGGCGGCGCATCCGCTGCTCAAGCAAAGCAGGGGCGCCATCATCAACACGGCCTCGATGCTGTCCTATCTCGCCGACGACCGGGTTCCTGCCTATTGCGCCAGCAAGACGGGCATCGTCGGCCTCACACGGGCACTCGCGCATAAGTTCGGCCCCGATGGTATCCGCGTCAACGCCATCGCGCCCGGCTATCACAAGACCGCGATGACCCGGGATCTCTGGTCGGTGCCGGAATATGCCGGCAAGATCGAACATCGCACCGCGCTCAAGCGCTGGGGCACCGTCGATGACCTCGTCGGAACCTGCCTGTTCCTGGCATCTCCCGCCGCGCTATATGTCACCGGCACCACGCTGCCCGTCGATGGCGGCTATGTGAACGGCGGCTGGTAGCCGACCGCGACCCCGCATGCAGGCGAACTGCGCCTGCTTGTCTACAAATGTAAAGTTGATGCACGATTGTGCATAAAAGAGGTGTCTCCATGGCTAGTGAAAACGCTGGCGGCCGGTCATTCGGCGGACCGAATAAATACATCCAGCGCGCCGGCGAACTGGCGCGACTCGGCGAGCACGTCTCCGGGCTTGGTGACAAGGCGTTCCTGCTCGCCGATCCCTTCGTGCTCGATCAGTATGGCTCGACCCTGAAGGCAAGCATGGAGAAGGCGGCTCTCGCCTACCAGCTCGAGCGCTTCAACGGCGAATGCTCCGAGCGCGAGATCGACCGCGTCACAGCGCTCGTAAAGTCCTCCGGTGCGGGTGTCGTCGTCGGCATCGGTGGCGGCAAGACGGCCGACACCGCCAAAATGGCGGCTATTGCCACCGGCGGCCGGATCGTCATCGTGCCGACTATTGCCTCCACCGATGCGCCCTGCAGCGCGATTGCAGTGCGCTACAACGATGAAGGCGTCTATCAGGAAGCGCATTTCCTCGGCCGCAATCCCGATATCGTCGTCGTCGACAGCGCGGTGATCGTCCGCGCCCCGGTACGCTTTCTCGTGGCCGGCATCGGCGATGCGCTCTCGACCTGGTTCGAGGCCCGGTCCAATCTTGATTCCAACTCGAAGAACCTGGTGCGGCCCAATATGCTGCCGCCCGCTGCCGGCATCGCCATCGCGCGCGCCTGCCATGACGTGCTGATGCGCGATGCGCTCGCCGCCAAGCTCGCGGCCGAAAAGGGCGCACTGACGCCGGCCGTCGAGAATATCATCGAGGCCAATACGCTTCTTTCCGGCCTCGGTTTCGAAAATTGCGGCGTCTCCGCTGCCCATGGCATCCACGATGGCCTTACCGTGCTCGATGAGACCCACGGCTTCTTCCATGGCGAAAAGGTCGCTTTCGGCGTGCTCTGCCTGTTGATGCTCGAGGGCCGGCCGCTCGCCGAGATCAGCGAAATGACCGCGTTCTGCCGGGCGCTCGGGCTTCCGACCCGGCTCGCCGATCTCAACCTGGGCTCCGTCAGCCATGCCGATATCGAGCGGGTGGCTGAAGCAGCCCTCGCCGAGGGTTCGCCGACATGGAAAGTGGCGGTGCCGCTCTCCGTAGCCATCGTCCGCGATGCGATCATCGCGACCGACGCCTTCACCAGCAGCTTCAAGGGCTGACGAATTTTCTTGCAAGACAGGACCACTCCCATGCGCGCAGCCGTCATGTACTCACCCGGCGATATTCGCCTCGAAGATATCCCGAAGCCCGAACTGAAGCCGGGCCATGTCGTGCTCAGGGTGGCGGCCGTCGGGGTCTGCGGGTCCGACATCCCCCGCATGCTGATCAAGGGCGCCCACAGGATGCCGATCGTCTGCGGCCATGAATTCTCTGGCCACATCACCGAGATCGGCGACGGCGTCGAAGGCTTCTCGGTCGGCGAGTTGATGGGCGTGCCGCCCATGCTGCCCTGCTACAAATGCGACCAGTGCATGACCGGCAATTTCTCCCGCTGCCGGGATTATGATTATTTCGGCTCGCGCCGTGATGGCGCCTATACCGAATTCGTCGCGGTTCCCGTCAGCAACCTGCTGCGCGCGCCAGAAGGCATGGACCCACGCGCCACGGCGATGATCGACCCGGCTTCCATTGCGCTGCACGCCATCTGGAAGGCACCGCCTACTGCAGGCCAGCGCGGCGCGGTCATCGGCTGCGGCCCGATCGGCCTCTTCGCCATCCAGTGGATGAAGCTGATGGGCTGCACGGAGGTCGTCGCGATCGATGTTTCGGAGGAAAAACTTGCGCAGGCCAGGGAAGCCGGCGCCGACCAGACTTTCCTCGTCACCGAACAGATTCCCACTGAGCTCAAATGCGATATCATCGTCGAGGCGGCGGGGCACAATTCCTCGATCAACGTCGCGGCCAAGCTCGCAGCCTCCGGCGGCCATGTCGTCTTCATCGGCATTCCGGTGGGAGACATCACGCTGGAGAACAAGACCTTCCAGCATTTCCTCCGTCAGGAAGTCTCGCTGCATGGCGCATGGAATTCCTTCGGCGCGCCCTATCCGGGTAAGCAATGGACGGTGACGCTTGACAGCCTCGCGAGCGGCAGGCTCAAGTGGGAGTTCATGATCACCCATGAGCTTGGCTTGGAGGCGCTGCCGGGAATGTTCGAGAAAATCAAAAACAAAAGCGAATTCTTCTCGAAAATCATGTTCCGGCCGTAAGCCAAGGAGTTTCGCGCGCATGGCCAAACTTCTCGGTCTGGATTTCGGCACTGGCGGCATCCGGGTCGGCGTGTTCGACCTCGAAACGCGCCGCATGCTGGGCGAGCACGAGGAGCAGTATGCGACCGCCTATCCGCGTCCCGGCTGGGCCGAGCAATCGCCGCTCGACTGGTGGGACGCGCTCGGCGGCGCCTGCCGCGCCCTGATGCGCGAACTCGGCTCGCCTGAGATCGCGGGCATCTGCGCCGCCACCACCGCATCGACCGTGGTCGCCTGCAAGCGCGACGGTGCGCCACTCCGCCCCGCGCTGCTCTGGATGGATTGCCGCGCCGCAGACGAGGCCGAGCGCAGCAGCCGGTCGAAGAACCCCGTCATGGATTATGTCGGTGGCGCCAATGCTTCGGAATGGCTGATCTCCAAGGCGATGTGGCTCGCCGGTCATGAGCCGGCGATCTACGCGGATGCCGATATCATCTGCGAATGCCTCGACTATATCAATTTCATGCTGACCGGCCGCTGGGTCGGCTCGCGCATGAATGCCACCTGCAAATGGAACTACGATTCCGTCAGCAAGCGGTTTCCGTCCGAGCTTTATGCCGAATTCGGTGTGGAAGGCTTGGAGGCCAAGCTGCCGCCCGATATTTTCGCGGTTGGCGCGCCGGTCGAGATCGTCAGCGCCGCCGCCGCCGAACATCTCGGCCTTGCCAATCGCCCCATCCTGTCGCAGGGCGGCGTCGATGCGCATATCGGCATGGTGGCGGCCGGCACCATGAAGCCCGGCGAAATGCTGATGATCGGCGGTACGTCCATCGTCCAGCTCTTCCAGCTCGACAGCCAGCGGCCGATGGATGGCTTCTGGGGCCCCTATCCGCACGCGCTGGTCGATGATCACTGGCTGGTCGAAGCCGGCCAGGTCTCGGCCGGGTCGGTGCTGACCTGGTTCGAGAAGAACCTGTTCGAACTCGATGCGGCGGGAAGTGCGGCTCTGCGCAAGAAAGCCGCCGCCATGCCGGTTGGCGGCACCGGCCTCGTGACGCTCGACTATTTCATGGGAAACCGCACGCCTTATCGCGAACCGCTGCTGCGCGGTGCCATCATCGGCCTTTCGCTCGGCCATGACCGGGCCAGCCTCTATCGCTCGGCGATCGAAAGCGTGGCGCTGGCCTCCGCCAATGTCCTCAAGCGCGTGCGCGAACTGGAGGTCCCCGTCGAGCGCATCGTCTCCTCGGGTGGCTATGCGAAGAACCGGCTCTGGCTACAGGCGACGGTCGATGCGATCGGCATGCCGGTCGAACTGCCCCGGGAGGCCAATCTCACCATCATCGGCGCCGCCGCCTCGGCCGCGACCGGCTCCGGCCTCGTGCCAGATCTCTTCGCCGCGGCGGATGCCGTGCGGCAGGAGACGACTGTTATCGAACCCGATCTCGCGGCGCATGAAATCTACAAGCAATTGCTCGGCGAATATCTTGAGGCTACAAAACTGCTGATGCCGCAATCGCGGCGGCTGGCGGCCAGCCAGCTCAGGGGATAGCTCGCATGAAACCCGACCGCATCGAACGCGACATCCAGTTCCGCAATCTCTCCGCCGAGCGGCGTGAGCAGCTGATGATCCAGGTCGCCAAGCGCTACTACCATCTCGATATGACGATGAGCGATCTTTCGACCGAACTTGGCCTGACCCGCTGGCAGGCGAGCCGGCTGCTGACCGAGGCCAAGGAGACCGGCCTCGTCCGCATCGAGATCGTACCGCACACGCCGCGCATGCCGGGCCTCGAAAGCCGGTTCGAACGCGCCTTCGGGCTGAAGGAAGCGGTCATTGTTCCCTCGAATGCGGATCAGGACGAGGGACTTGTTCTCGATGCCGTCGCGCGTGGCGCGGGTCAATATCTCGCAGGCCTCGGCAAGATTCCGGCGATCGGCATTTCCTGGGGGCGGACGATGACCGCGGTCGCGCGCCGGCTACCGCCCTACTGGAACGAAGGCGTCGAGGTCGTGCTCCTGAACGGCTCGATGAACGTCCGCTCGACCGGCCCGCAGACCAACAATGTCGCTGAACTCTTCGCCAGCGCCGGCAGGGGATCGGCAATGCTTTTGCCCGTGCCGGCGATCTTCGGCCATGCGGCCACCAAGGCTGCGCTCGAACAGGATCCGACCATATCAGCCGTGCTGGATTTCGCCGCAAGCGTGCCGATCATCTGTTTCGGCATCGGCGCCATGGTGCCGGATTCGGTGCTGATCCAGTCCGGCTATGTGTCGCTGGATGAGCACGAGCGACTCAAACGGAAGGGCGCCGTTGGCGATATCCTCAGCCGCTATATCGATGCAGAGGGGGAGATTGTCGATCCAGAACTCGACGCGCGGACGATCGGCATCAGCCTCGAATCCTGCCGTACTCGAACCTTGTCGATCGGCGTCGCGGCCGGGTTGGCGAAGCGGGATGCGATCCTCTCATGCCTGCGCGCCGGATATGTGAATGTCCTTATCACCGACGAGGTGACGGCGCTCGCGCTGCTCGAACCGGCATCATGAACTGACGTCTGTCTCGAAGGGCAGCGCCTCGAAGATCACCATCGCATCCTCGCCCAGCGCGCGATCTTCGTTGAGCACCGGTACGAGTTTGCGTATCAACGCATGCGTCTTCGCGGTCCCTTGTCCGCAGCGATGGCCCGGCCTCAGGTCGATCCCTTGGGTCGCAGCCAGCATCTCGCAGGCGATCAGCTGGCGCCAGAGATCGAGCATCTCTGCACATTTCCGCACCGTCAGCGCCGCTTGCGTCGCATGATCCTCGACGCCCTCCGACACGGGCACGAAATCGAGCATGACGGGATTGGCCTTATGGCGGATCTGCGCCATCAGCGCCGTCACCACCTTCTGCATCGGCACGAAGCCGGCCGAAGCGCCGCCGACCGGGGAGAGATAGCGCGGCAGGCCATTGCGTCCCGAGCCCGTGAGCTGGATGAAGCGCGCGGCACTAGCGGCAGCCGCCTGCGCGATCGCCAGACCCAGCGTCTCGAAGGCAAGCGACAAGGCCGGCGTATGGAAATTCCCGGTCGAAAGCACGCGTTCCTCGTCGAGGATGACGAGCGGATTGTCGGCAGCCGAATTCAGTTCGATCTCGACGATTGCAATGGCACGTTCGAGCGAATCGGCCAGCGCCGCATGAATGGGTGCTACGCAGCGCAGACTGAGCGGATCCTGGATCGCGACCGCGCTTTGGAAAAGCGAAGAGCCCTCGAGTTGAGCGAGGATCGCCGCTGCCTCGTTGCTTTGATGCGGTGCCGGGCGCGCCGCCTGGATCGCGAGGGTCAGGATCAACGGATTGCCACCCAGCGCCTCGAAGCTCAGTGCCGCTGCTCGTCGCTGGGCGGCGAGCAGGTCTCTAACGTCGTGAAGCGCCAGCGCACCTTCGCCGACCGATACGGCGGATGCGTTGATCAGCGAGATGCCGTCCTTGGGCTTCAGGCTGGCGGGCGCAAGTCCCGCCCGCTTCAGCGCATCGGCGGCGTCGAGAATTTGCCGTTCGAACTCCGCACGGCCCTCGCCGATCAGGCAGCGCGCCATGGCAGCGAGCAAGACCAGATCGCCCGCGCCGATCGAACCGATTGACGGCATCTGCGGATGGACATGGGCGTTGAGCATGGCGGCCAGCGCCTGATAGGTCTCCGGCGAAATGCCGGAACCGCCGACCGACAGCATAGAGAGCCGCGCGGCGATGACTGCCCGCGTCGCATCCCTGGGCAGAACCGGCCCCACCGCCACGCCCCGGCCCCGGACCAGTTGCCGCTGGAACGCTGCATGGTCGCTTTCGACGGCCGTCTTCAGGTTGGCGCCGAGGCCAGTATTCATGCCGTAGATCGATTGGCCGGATGCGGCTGCGGCCTCAAGAATTTCTCGCGCCTTCCGCAACCGGTCGAAGACTTCAGGCGCGGTCTCGACCACGGCATCACCACGCGCGATATCGACGATATCGCCGATCGTCACGCCGCTGCCCTTGAGCTGCACCACGTTCATGCGAAGCGCAGCCTCTGGCCGATACTGGCGCTTCTCGCCTTTTCCAAGAGCGCATAACCGAGCGCGATATCGCTCAGCGACAGGCCGCGATGCCAGAACAGGATCGTCTCGTCGTCGCTCTGGCGGCCGGGCTTGAGACCTGCAACGATCTGGCCAAGCTCCGCATGCAGCGTCTGTTCGGAGAGCTTGCCGGCCTCGACATGGGCACGCAGCGAACCGAACTTGCCGCCCTTGCACTGGCCCCAATCGTCCACCACCATCTTGGCCATGATATCGGTCAGCGAGAGTTCCACCGCGCTCATCGTGCCATAGGGCACGATGAGCGCGCCCGGCTTGATCCACTCGGTCTTGAGCATCGGCGTCGGCTCGTTGAGGCGGGATGCCTCGACCACGATATCCGCACCCTCGACGCAATCGTGCCAATTGTCCACGACCGTGATCTTCTTGCCGAGATCGGCTTCGAGCTTGGCGCCGAACGCATCGCGGCTTTCCGGCCGCCGCGAGTGGACGCGGATCTCGTCGAAATCGAAGAGATGGTCGAGCAGCCGCACGTTCCAGTAGGCCGTGCCGCGCGCGCCGATATGGCCGAGCACCTTGGAGGATTTCTTGGCCAGGTATTTCGCGCCGAGTGCGGTGATCGCGCCGGTGCGCATGTCGGTGATCACGGTCGCGTCCAAGATCGCCTTCGGCACGCCGGTGCGCGGATCGAACAGGTTCAGCACGCCGAATTCCGAGGGATAGCCGTGCTTGTAGTTATCGACAAAGTCGCCGACGATCTTGACGCCCGCGAGATTGAGCGGCGCCACATAGCCGCGCAACACATTGAAATGGCCGTGGAAATCCGGGTTTGGTTCGAGATGCACGCGCGGTTCGATCACCGTCTCGCCCTTGCCCTGCGCACCGAGCGACGTCTCGATCGCGGCGAGGATTTCCGCGTCTGATATGGCGAGCGCCTCGATGTCGAAGGCGTTGAGATAATCGATATAGATCGGGTTCATGCGAGTCTTTCCTATCGCTTGGCCGGCGCGCCGACGCCGAGATTTTCGCGCAGCGTGCGGCCTTCATATTCGGTCCGGAACAGTCCACGCCGCTGGAGTTCAGGGATCACCATGGCCACGAAATCTTCGAGTCCTGAGGGAAACAGCGGCGCCATCACATTGAAACCATCCGCGGCACCGGCGAGGAAGCGCTCTTCCATCGCATCGGCAATCTGGGCTGGCGTGCCGAACACCTGCCAATGCCCGCGCGCGCCGGCGAAATTGCGGGCGAGATCGCGGATCGACAGGTTCTCACGTTTTCCGAGATCGACGATCAATTGCTGGCGGCTTTGCATGGCCTGGGTCTGGGGGATATCCGGCAGCGGTCCATCGATCGGATGGGCGGAGAGATCGCCGATGCTGAGATAGCTCGCGAGCAGCGCCACGCCCACCGCATCCGGGATCAACTCCTGCAAAGCCTGGTATTTCGCCCGTGCCTCGCTTTCGGTCTCGGCCACGATCGGCGAGATGCCCGGCAAAATCTTGATGTCGTCCGGCTGCCGGCCGTATTTGACGAGCCGCTGCTTCACGTCGGCATAGTAGGCTCGCGCCTCGCCGATCGTCTGGGACGCGGCGAAGACGACATCGGCCGTCCGTGCCGCCAGTTCCTTGCCGACATCGGAGGCGCCAGCTTGCACCATGATCGGTCGGCCCTGCGGCGAGCGCGGACTTTCCAAAATGCCGTCCACCGTGAAATGCTTGCCTTTGTGATGAACGGGGTGAAGCCGCGCTGGATCGGCAAATTGCCCGCCGGCCAGATATGCCCCATCCTCCACGCTATCCCACAGCGCGAGCGCCGCATCGGCGAATTCCTCCGCCCGCTCGTAGCGTTCGGAGTGCGGCCTGAGCCCGCTGCTGGCAAAGTTCTCGGCTTCGAGTTCGCTTGCCGATGTCACCAAGTTCCACCCGGCTCGGCCGCCGCTCAGCTGGTCGATCGCGGCGAAGGTCCGCGCCAGGCCATAGGGCTCGTTATAGGTCGTCGATGCCGTGGCGACGAGGCCGATATGCGATGTATTGACGGCCAGTGCCGCCAGCAGACTGAGCGGTTCGAACATGGTCGACCGCGCGGCCTGGCTCGCCATATCTGGATTGCGCTCGCGGATCGCTGCTGCATCCTCAACGAACAACATGTCGAACTTGCCGCGCTCGGCAATCTGAGCCAACTCGATGAAATGCTCGATGCTCGTGCCGGCCGGCGCATAGGCATCCGGATGCCGCCAGGACGAAATGTGATGTCCTCCCGCCATCAGGAAGGCGCCGAGTCTCATCTTGTGATCGCTCATGATGCGCGCTCCAGGCTGGCCGGATGGACTGGACGGGAAAGGCCGAGGCGGTCGCGCAATGTCGCACGCTTAAGTGCTGTCCGGAGCAGCCCGCGCCTGATCAATTCCGGCAGGATCGTCTCGATGAAGCTACCCAATTCCGCTGTCGTGGATGGCATGAGCACAAAGCCATCGATCCCGCTTTCCGCTTCTCGTTCGAAAATATCTGCAACGTCGGCCGCCCCGCCGGTGAAGCCGGTGACGCTCTTGATAACGCGCACCTCTGCACGCTCACGCGCCACCTGGGCGATCGGCGCGCCATCAAGCACGAAAATCACATCCGCCAGATGCGCAACCGGCGAATTGCTGATCGCGGCCAACACCGGCTTGCCCTGCGGCGAGCGATTGACATTCAGCGGCCCGCGAACCGAGAAATTCGCGCCTTTGTGGTTCAGCACATGCATCTTCTCGGGCACAAAGAACCGTCCCGCCGCCTTGTCGTAGATAAAGGCATCCTCCTCCCAGCTATCCCAGAGCGCGCCGACCAGTTCGACATATTCCCGGTCCCGCACGTCGTTTGTCCCCGCAGCGATCGCCCAGCCGGCGCGGCCATGGCTGATCCAGTCGAGCGAGGCAAAGCGGCGGGCCAGATTATAGGGCTCATGCTGGTGCGTCGCGGCGGTGGCGATCAGGCCGATGTTCTTTGTCTTCGTGGCCAGCGCCGAAGCGAGTGTTGTGGGCTCGAAGGGAGTGGCGACTGGCGAAAGCGCATCGACCGGCCGCTCGCCCATGCTGTCGCCAAGCCAGACGAAGTCGAAGCCCGCCTCATCCGCCAGCAAGGCCTGTTTCAGCAAGGCGTCGAAACCGAGCGCTTCGCGCTTCGCACCCTGCCATGCCTCGGGGTCATGCCCGAAGGGCGTCAGGGAAAGACCGAGATGGATCATCGGAAACCTCCGGCTCACTTCGAAAAGATGGCGCTTCGCGTCAGTCGTCCAGTGGCGGTACCGGTCTCATCGACCACCGCCAGTTCGTCGCTATTGGCCGCGACCATCAAGGACAGCGCGTCACGCAAATTGACGCCCGCTTGCACAGTGGCGGGTGATTGCGACGAAACGCCGGCTTCCATGGCGTCGGCGACCGAAAACAGACCGAGCCGCTTGATCGCCCGGTCGATGCCGACGAAATCGGCGACGAACCGGTCGGCGGGACGCGACAGGATCGCATCGGGCGTATCGTATTGCACGATCTTGCCCGTCCGCATGATGGCGATACGGTCGCCCAGCCTTATCGCCTCGTCGAGATCGTGGGTCACCAGCACCACGGTCTTCTTTACCCGGCTAAGGATCTGCTTGAATTCGTCCTGCAGCCGCGTCCTGACGATCGGGTCGATGGCCCCGAAGGGCTCGTCCATCAGCAGCACCGGTGGATCGGCCGCGAGCGCGCGGGCCACGCCGATGCGCTGGCGCTGGCCGCCGGAGAGCTGGCGGGGATAACGGTTGAGAAACTCGGCGGGATCGAGCCCGACGAGATGCAGCAGTTCATCGTTGCGCTTGGCGATCCTCGCCTTGTCCCAGCCCAGCAGGTTGGGCACCGCGGCGATATTCTCCGCGATCGTCATATGTGGAAACAACCCGACATTCTGGATGACGTAGCCGATATGCCGGCGCAGTTCCACCGGATCGCCCTTGGTCACCTCCGCGCCATTGACGAAGATCTTGCCTTCGCTCGGCTCGATCAGCCGGTTGATCATGCGCATGGTCGTGGTCTTGCCGCAGCCCGATGGGCCGATCAGCGCCACGGTCGAGCCCTCGGGCACTTCCATCGTCAGGTTGTCGACCGAGGCGACAGGGCTGCCGTCATAGCGCTTGGTCACGTTTTCCATACGGATCATGCGGCGGATCTTTCTGCAAAGAGGATTTTTTCGGTCCGGCCGAGGATGAATTCAGCGGAGAGCGCCAGAAGCGCGATGGGCACGGCGCCGACCAGCAACCGCGACATATCCATGACGCTGATCCCGGTGGCGATGAAGTCGCCCAAGCCCCCGCCGCCGATGAACGGCGCGAGTGTGGCGCCTGCCAGCACCTGTACCGCCGCCGTCCGGGCGCCGGCAAACATGGCGGGTGCGGCGAGCGGAATGCGGATCTTGCGGAGCACTTCGCCCGTCGTCATGCCCATGCCGATCGCCGCCTCGATCGAATCGGGATCGACATCGCGCAGGCCGACATAGGCATTGAGCAGGATCGGCGGCAGCGCCAGCACGGTCAGCGCCACGATCGAGGGCATCAGCCCGATGCCAAGGAGCGGCAACATGATGGCGAGGATCGCGAGGCTCGGAATGGTGCGCAGCCCGTTGATCGTGTTGATCACGGCGAAGGCGAGACCCTTGCGGTTGACGATCAGCACGGCCAGCGGCAGCGCGATGGCAAGCGCGATCACTAGGGAAATGCCCGACATGGTCAGGTGCTGTCCGAGCGCCCGCAGGAATGCGGTCTGGTTGTTGTAGATCCATTCGACGGCGGATGTCAGCATGGCATGCCCCTCACTGCCACCGGACCAGCAGGCGTTCGGCCCGGGTCAGGACAAGATCGAAGAACACGGCCAGAAGTGCGGTCAGCAGGCCGCCGACCAGAATCTTCTCGGCATATTCCTGGTCGATGCCGATCAGGATGATGGTGCCCAGCCCGCCGCCATCGATGAAGGCCGCAATCGTGGCGATGCCGATCGTCGTGACCAGCGCGATCCGCGATCCGGACAGAATAAGCGGCATCGCCAGCGGCAATTCGATGCGGAAAAGCCTCTGCCACTTGCTGTAGCCCATGCCGTCGGCGGCATCGAGCACATCGGGCGACACGCCGCGCAATCCCGTCACGATATTGCGCAGCAGGATCAGCAGGCAATAGGACGACAGGCCGACGATCGCCGGCTCCATGCCGAGGCCGAGAAACGGGATCAGCAGGGCGAAGAGCGCCAGGCTCGGAATGACGAATATGATGTTGGAGACGGTCAGCGCCACGGCATAAAGCCTCGGCCGGCGCGCGCAGATAATGCCGAGAACCAGCGCGATTGCCAGCCCGATCAGCACCGAGGTCACCGACAGCAGAAGATGCTGCCAGACGGCGAGCGCGATTTCGGGAATATGTTTGTGAGCCCAGCGCAATTGGCAAACATCCTGTTGGCACGGGAAAATAACCGGCGAGGCTCGTTGAGCCTCGCCCGCATCTTATCGGTCGGAGCGATCAGAAACGAAAGATCAGATGCCCTGTTCCTTCAGGAATTCGGCGGCGACGTCGGCCGGCTCTTCCTTGTCGCGCTCGACCTTGGCGTTCATCTCGCGCATGTTGTCGCTGGTCATCAAGGGGCTGACCTTGTTCAGCACTTCTGCGATCTTCGGGTTCTTGGCGAGCGCATCCTGGCGAATGACCGGAACGAGGAAGTAGGGAGGGAAGAGCGCCTTGTCGTCCTCGAGGATCGTCAGCTTGTTCTCGGCGATCTGCCAGTCTGTGGTGAAGCCGTAGGACACATCGAGATCCTTGTTCATCACGGCGCTGTAACGAATGCCGAGCTTGGCGAAGACCTTGAATTCCCTGAACTCGATGCCGTAGACCTTCTTGAGGCCGGGCAGTCCGTCCTTGCGCTCGGAGAAGCCGCCTTCGGCGCCGAATATCAGGTCCTTGGAGACCGGGCCGAGATCGGTCAGCGTCTTGAGCTTGTACTTCTCAGCCGTCTCCGGAAGCGTGATGATCGCATAGCCGTTGTTGATCTTGGTCGGCTCGAGCAGGGTCAGTTGCAGGTTCTTTTCGTAATAGTCCTTGACCTCGCTATAAATCTTGTCGGCGGAGCCCGACAGGTCACCCTTGACGACGGCGGCCATCGCGGTGCCGGTATATTCCGGGTAGAAATCGATCTCGCCGGTGGTCAGCGCCGTCTGGGCAACCAGCGTGGCGCCGAGATTGAGATGGCGCTCGACTTCGATGCCAGCCTTTTCCAGCGCCTGCGCATAGATTTCGGCGGCGACGAACTGTTCGGTGAAATTCTTGCTGCCGATCTTGACGGCATCGGCGGCGAAGGCGGGGGTGGCAAGCGCCAGACCCAGGACGGTAGCGAAAACGGTGTTCAATTTCATTGGATGCCTCTCAACGTTAGATCCACGGATTTACTACAGCAGGAACATCGGTCGGGCGCGAATAAATCTACCAATTATGTAGATTATGACGAAAAACAAAACTCCCGATGAACCGGCATGGAACCGATGACTGCGTATGTCCCGTGCTAGCGGCTGCTTCCTGACCTAGCCCTGCAACAGGGACTTGTATTTGATCTCCATGTCTCCGCGCACGATCTTGCCGGTTGTGCTGCGCGGAAAATCTTCGAAAGGGACGAAATGCACTTGCCGGGGCCGCTTGTAGCCGGCCAGCGCCTGGCGGCACATCGTCTCGATATCGGTCTCGGTGAGGCTCTCGCTCTTCCGCGCGACGAAGGCGACGGGCACTTCTCCCCATCGGTCGTCCTGCTTGCGCACCACGATGGCATCGAGGATTCGCGGATCGGCGAGTAGTACCCGCTCGATCTCGGCGGGATAGATGTTCTCTCCACCCGATTTGATCATGTATTTCGCGCGGTCCACGAAGTCGAATGTCCCATCCGGATTGCGGGTGAAGAGGTCGCCCATGCGGAACCAGCCACCGCTGAAATCCTTGATATTGGTGTACTCCGCGTTCCAATAGCCGCTGAACACGGTTGGGCCGCGCACGGCAGCCTCGCCCGGTTCTCCGGTTGGCACGACCGCACCCTCGGCATCGACCAGCCGCACATCACACAGCGAACTCTTGCGCTTGGAGAGCGAGGTCGGAATGGTTCCCGACGGAATGAGCCCGGCAGACATCGGTGCTAACCCGGTCTCTGTAGCGCCGAAGCTGTTGAGATAAGGCGCGTTGGTCAGCCCCGAGAGTTCGGCGATCAAGGCATGCGGCACGAGATCGGCCAGCGCCCCGACCGCGCGTATGCTCTTCACGCTATGCCTGCCCTCGCGCAGGATCGCGACCACTGGCTCAATCGTCCCCGGCATCAGCAGCATCCAGCCAAGGCTGGCGCTCTCCATGATCGAGACGATCTCTTCCGGCATATAGCCATCGACGACATGCACCGTCGATCCCGACATCAGGCTCGACAGCGACGGATCGCTGCCGCCCATGTGGAACAAGGGCGCCCAGGCGATATAGCCGTCGTCCTCGGTGACGCGCATGTCCATCCGCATCACTGCCATGCGGGCGATCTCGGCGCGATGGCTGATCAGCGCGCCTTTCGGGAACCCCGTCGAGCCGCTGGTATAGAGGATGAGCAGACCGTCTTCCGGATCGACCTCCGGCAGTTCCGCCAGCGCCGTATGTGCGGCGATCATCGCTTCATGGTCCGCCTCGATCACCTTGACCGGCAGGTCGCCGAGATCGACCCGTTCCATCCGCGGGCAATAGCGCTCCGACACCACCAGTAGCGATGGCGAGACGAGCTTGATGCAGTGTTCCAGCTCATCAGGGGACAGCCGCCAGTTCTGGCAGGCCAGGATCGCGCCGATGCAGGCGGAAGCCAGTTCCCATTCGAGATATTCGTGCCGGTTTTCCGAGACGAGCGCGATCCGGTCGCCGCGCGAGATGCCGAGCGCCTGCAGGGCAGCCGCCAGTTTCAAAACGCGCTCATGAAGCGCCGCGTAGCTGCGTTGCGTCGTGCCCTGGGCAATCGCGATCGCCTCGGGTGTATATTCGGCCCGGGCGGCGAAAAGTCCGAACACGGTGAGCGCGCCGGATTTCGCGATATTGGCCTGAACCTGCGATCTTTCCTTCACCTCGATTTCCTCCCGTCCAAGGCTCTAGCCTGCCGCCGCCGCTGCCGATCTCTCCAGGCGTTCCACGGCGTTCTCCAGGCGTTGCAGCATCGCGGCCTGGCCGCCCAAGGCAGGCGAATCGCCCGGCGTCTGAAGGCCTCCCAGCACGAGATCGACGATCTGGTCGGCAACGTGATCAGGATCGAAATCACCCTCGCCGCGAAGATAGGCCCAAGTGCGATGCTCGACGCAGCCATAGATCATGTCACGCACCAGTCTGAGCGACAGGCCGGCGCGCAACTCGCCGGTGGCGATGCCTTCATGCACGATATCCAGCGTCCGCCTTGTATATTGCCGGTTCAGTTCGAACACGGCGGTATTGGTATATTCCGATCCGCTGCGGACGATCTGGAACATCTGCCGGCACAGCGCCGGGTCCTCGTGAACCGTCGCGAGATGGCGCCAGATCATGAAGCGCAGCCGGTTCCGCGTGCCCGATATGCCGGTCAGCTGCCGGTCGTAATCCGACAGCATGGCATGATACCAGTTCTCGATGACCTTGATGAACAGGTCGCGCTTGTTGTCGAAATAGCGGTAGATGCTGCCTTCCACCACTGCGGCGCGCTCCGCGATGTCCGATATCAGCGCGTCGTCATAGCCCTTCTCGCGAAAGACCTGGGTCGCCGCTTCCATGATGTCGGAGACCCGCCGCTCGCGGGAAAGCCGGAATACCTGCCGTCTGCCGTTCGGTTCACGCAATGCCCGCTCCGCCCATGCCTGCGCCGTTGACGGCGAAGGCGGGTGCCCGCCGCTCCCGGAACGCTGTCATGCCCTCTTTCCAGTCCGGCCCGGCCGCTGCGACAGCCACCGTATCGAGCGCCAGCTGATCGGCTTCATCGGGCGAGGCCGTCTCGGCGCGGTAGATGCCTCGCTTGGTGAGGTTGATCGTGATTGGACTGCAGAGAAGCAGCCGCCGCGCCAGCGCCAGCGCCGCATCGCCGAGCGCATCGGCTTCGTACACGGCATTGACCAGACCGATCCGGAGAGCATCGTTCGCCGGCCACTGGTCGGCGAGCAGCGCCACCTCCAGCGCCCTTGCTCGGCCGAGAATATGCGACAGGATCTGGATGCCGCCGGCGCCTGCCACGGCACCCAGCCGCGCCTCCGTCAGGCCGATCTTCGCATCGGCCGACATCAGCCGGAAATCGCAGGCCAGCGCCAGTTCGCAGCCGCCGCCCAGCGCAAAGCCGTTGATCGCGGCGATCGTCGCGAATGGCGCATGCTGCAGCGAGCGGAAGAGATCGATGATCGGTCGTACATAGAGGTCGCGGATCGCCATCGGATCATTGGAATATGGCGACGCCGGATCTGTGAAATATTTGACATAGGCGCCGCCGCAAAACGCCTTGCCGGTGCCGGTGATGATCACCACCCGCGCCCGTGCGGCGGTGGCCTCCTTGATGGCGGTATCCAACGCCAGGACCATCTCGTTGGTCAGCGTATTGAGCGTCTGCGGGCTCGATAGCGTGACCAGCGCGACATCCTCGATCGGCCAGTCCAGCCGCACGTCTATGCGGTCGTGTTCATGTGTATCAGGGTTGAGCCTGTTCATGTCTTTGCCTCCAAAAGCTTGACCCCTGTCCGGCATTTTGCCGTTGACAAACGAAAAGCTTTGCCCGTTAATGAGCATCATTCATCATCGTTCGCTTTCAGGCAAGCGTTTAGTTGTGTCGAGGAGGACAAAGATGATGATTGTGGGTGAGGAGGTTTCCTGCATGCGATTTACAGCGCTTTTCAGATGCGTAAGGCTTTTCGCGGTGCGTTCGTGCGCCACGTTCAATCGCGGCTTCAGTAATTCCTGACCATCTTTTGATAAATCTAATTCATCAACAAATCAGAACGGGCACCTTCGCCCTGCAACCGGAATAGACGATTTGCTTTCGCTGAAAAACATTCAGGTTCTCTATAACCGAGCCATCGAGGCGGTCCGCGACGTGTCGCTGGACGTGCCCGCCGGTGCGATGGTCGCATTGCTGGGCTCGAATGGTGCTGGCAAATCCACCATCCTCAAGGCGATATCGGGAATTCTCTACCGGGAAGACGGCGAGATCGTCAGCGGCAGCATCCAGTTCGATGGCGGCGCGATCTCCGGCCGTTCGCCCCAGTCGATTATCACCCAGGGCCTGATCCAGGTGCCCGAGGGCCGCGCGCTGTTTGCGACGCTGACGGTCGAGGAAAATCTCCTGATGGGCGGCATCACCCGGACGCGCGCCGAAAGCGCCGAGGTGCTGGAGCGCGTCTACACGATGTTCCCGCGCGTGAAAGACCGGCGTACGCAGATCTCGGGCTATCTCTCCGGCGGTGAGCAGCAGATGGTGGCGATCGGCCGCGCGCTGATGGGCCGGCCGCGGCTCTTGATGCTCGACGAGCCGTCGCTCGGCCTTGCGCCACAGATCATCGATGTCATCTTCGAAACCATTGTCGAACTCAACCGCGATACCGGGCTGACGGTGCTGCTTGTCGAGCAGAACGCGCATCTCGCTTTGCAGGTCGCCTCCTACGGCTACATCATCGAGAACGGTCGCATCGTCATGGATGGTCCGGCCGAGAAACTGCGCTCCAACGACGACGTGCAGGAATTTTACCTCGGTTTCTCCGGCGGCGAGCGCAAGTCGATGCGCGACGTCAAGCACTACAAGCGCCGAAAGAGGTGGCTGTCATGACCGCCTTTCTCTCGCTCGAAGGCGTCACCAAGCGCTTCGGCGGCCTGACCGCCATCAACGATGTCAGCCTCGATGTGCGTGAGGGTCAGATCTATAGCCTCATCGGCCCGAACGGCGCCGGCAAGACAACGCTGTTCAACCTGATCAGCGCCGTCTTTCCGCCCACCAGCGGCCGCATCCTGTTCGAAGGCAAGGAACTCACAAGGCTGCCGACGCATGCTCTGGCCCGCCTCGGCATCGCCCGGACATTCCAGAATCTCGCGGTCTTCAAGCACGAGACGGTCGTCAACAATCTGCTCGTCGGCATGCATTGCCACCTCCGCACCGATCCGCTGTCGGCCGCGTTCTTCTGGGGCCGGGCGCGGCGCGAAGAGATCAGGGCGCGCGAGCGGGTGGAAGAGATCATCGAGTTCCTCGAAATCGAGGATATCCGCGATCATCCGGTCGGCACGCTTTCCTATGGCCAGCAGAAGCGCGTCGAACTCGGCCGCGCTCTCGCCGTCCAGCCGCGCCTGCTGCTGCTCGATGAAATGGTCTCCGGCATGAACCAGGAGGAACGAGAGGACATTGCCCGCTTCATCCTCGATCTCAAGGGCGAACTCGGCATGACCGTGTTCATGGTGGAGCACGACATGGGGATCGTCATGGATATTTCCGACCATGTCTGCGTCGTCAATCACGGCCGCAAGATCGCCGAGGGAACGCCGGCCGAAGTCGCCGCCAATCCCGCCGTCGTCGAAGCCTATCTCGGAACCAAGCGGAGCGCTGCATGATGCTGGACGCCGCCACCATCCAATCGATGACGATGCCGCAGATCGTCAAGCAGCGCGCACTGGCAGCCGGCGACATGCTGGCCATGCGGGTGAAAGAACGCGGCCTGTGGCGCCGGACGGATTGGCGCGGCTATTACGATAATGCGCGCTGGCTCGCCATCGGCCTCCATGCGCTCGGCTTTCGCCCAGGAGACCGGCTGGCCGTCGCCGGTGACGACAATCCCGCCTGGCTGTTTTCCGATATCGCGGCCCAGATGAATGGCGGGGCGTGCCTGGGCATCTATCCGACCAATCCCTGGCCGGAGCTGCAATATATTCTGCGCCATTCCAAGTCTCGCATCATCGTCTGCGGCGACCAGGAACAGACCGACAAGGTGCTCGAGGCGAAGGCGAAGGACGGCGGCCTGCCCGATCTCGAGGCCATCATCTGCGTCGATATGAAAGGCATGCGCCATTACGAAGAACCGGGATTGATGTCTTTCGAATCGGTGGTCGAGCTCGGCCGCCAAAAGGAAGTCGAATTCGCCCCGATGGTCGATGCCGCCATCGACAATGGCAAGCCCGACGACGTCGCCATTATCGTCTACACATCAGGCACGACGGGCATGCCGAAGGGCGCGCTGCTCACCCATCGCAACATGCTGCACTCGGCGGGCCAGGTCTGCGCAATCCACGGACTGACGCACGAGACCTATTCCGTGCTCTGCTACCTGCCGCTCTGCCATGTCGCAGAGCGGAGCTTCTCCGCCGTCATGCAGATCGTCACCGGCTGCTGCGTCAGCTTCGCCGAATCCGTCGATACCGTCGTCGTCAACCTGCGAGAGATCGCGCCGAAGGGTTTTCTCGGCGTTCCCCGCATCTGGGAAAAGATGCGCCAGAACGTGCTCTATCGCGTCAAGGACACGACGCCCTTCCAGCGTTGGGTGTTCGAGCGCTGCATGGCAATCGGTCGGCCTGTCGCCGAACGCCGGCTGAAGAACGGCGGCACGTTTGCGTCGCTCACCGATCGCCTGACCTTCACCCTGCTCTGGATCGCCAGCTTCCGCAGCCTCCAGCATTTCCTTGGTCTCAACCGGGTCCGCGCCAGCTTCTGCGGCGGTGCCACCGTTTCGCCCGAAGTGCTGCTGTTCTTCTGGATCATCGGCATTCCTGTCTACCAGATCTATGGCATGACCGAGAGCGCCGGCGTGTCGCACAGCCAGCGGCCCGGTGCCACATCGCTCGGTTCGTCCGGTCAGGTCATCGACGGGGTCGAACAGAAACTCGCCGACGACGGGGAATTGCTGCTGCGCGGTCCCAGCATCTTCAAGGGCTATCTCTTCGATGACGCCGCCACCGAACGCGCCTTCACCGACGGCTGGCTGCATACCGGCGACATCGTCGAATTCGCGGAAAACGGCGAGACCTTCGTGCTCGACCGCAAGAAGGACATTCTCATCACATCGGGCGGCAAGAACATCACGCCGTCGCTGATCGAAAACGCGCTGAAGGACTCGCCCTATATCCGCGAGGCGATCCTGCTCGGCGAGGGGCGCAATTTCCTTGCGGCACTGCTCCAGCTCGATCTCGAAACCACGGGCAAGTGGGCGCAGCAGCAGGGAATCCAGTACACGACTTACCGTACGCTCGCCGAGAACGACAAGGTCCGCAGCCTGGTCGAGGGCGAGGTTCAGCGGGTCAACGATCGTTTCGCGCGGGTCGAGAACGTGAGGAAATTCGTCATCCTCAACAAGGAACTCGACCACGACGACGGCGAACTGACCGCGACTATGAAGGTACGCCGCAAGATCATCGAACAGAAATTCCGCGAAGAGATCGCCACGATTTACGGGAGTGCGGCCTGATGGATTTCCTGCTCCTGCTGATCTCCACCGGACTGGTGACCGGTGCGGCCTACGGCCTCGTCGCGATGGGTTTCGCCATCATCTACAAATCCACCGGCGTAGTGAATTTCGCCCAGGGCGAGATCGTCATGCTGGTCGCCTATATCGGCTTCAGCGTCGCCAATACCTTCCACCTGTCGTTCTTTCCCCTGCTGATCGTCATGATCCCGATCTCGATGCTGCTGGGGCTGGCGCTTGAGCGCATCTTCATCCGGCCGATGCTGGGCGAGCCGATCTTCGCCATCGTCATGGTGACCGTCGGCCTCGCCGTCATATTGCGCGGCGTCACGATCATGATCTGGGGTTCGGAGCCGTATAATTTCGACGCCGGCATCTCCACCACGGTCGTCAAGGTCGGCGGCATACCCTTCTATCCGGCCCAGCTCTACCTGATCGCGGCGCTCGCCGTGGTGACGCTGCTGGCGTGGCTGTTCCTGCGCTTCACCCGCATGGGCATCTCGATGCGGGCCGTGGCCGCCAACGAGACGGCGGCGCTGCTGGTCGGCGTCAGTGTCAGCCGCATCCATGCCATGGCCTGGATGCTGTCATCGGCGATTGCCGCGGTGGCCGGCCTGCTGATCGCGGCGAATTTCAAGCTGGCGCCCGATCTCTGGTTCCAGGGGCTGAAATCCTTTCCCGCCGTCATCCTCGGCGGCCTGGATTCGGTCGTCGGCGCGGCCTTGGGCGGCATCATCATCGGCCTGATCGAGAATCTTTCCCAGGGCTATATCGGCCAGGGCATGCGCGAGATCTCCGGCTTCATCGTCATCATCGTCGTCCTGATGGTCCGTCCCTACGGCCTGTTCGGCAATCGCGAAATCGAGCGGATCTGACATGCGCACCGGACATTTCAACGAAACGCACAGCCAACTCGTCGCGCTCAGCACCAGCAGAACCGTCTGGGGCTGGACGATCGCCGCGATCACGGTGGTCGCGGCAGCACCCTTGCTCGTCGGCAATTATTCGCTAACCATCCTGGTGTCGGTAATGATCGCTATCGTCGGCGCCGTGGGGCTCAACATGCTTACCGGCACAACGGGCCTGGTCTCGCTCGGCCAGGCGGGTTTCCTCGCGGTCGGCGCTTATACCAATGCCATCCTGCTCAGCGATTATGGCTGGTCCGTGTGGTTCTCGCTGCCAATGTCCGGCGTGGTCGCGGCCGCAATCAGCGTGCTCGTCGGCGTGCCGTCGCTGCGGCTGAAGGGCCTCTATCTCGCCATCACCACGCTCGCCTTCTCCTTCATCATCAACCACATCATTCTCTACGCCGAAGACCTGACCCACGGGCCGAATGGCGTCTTCGTCAAGGGCGCGACGATGTTCGGCTTCAACGTCCAGAAAGGCGCACCGCTCTTCTATATGACGCTTGCCGTGACGATCCTGATCGTCTTCGGTGTGCTCAATCTTTCGCGCACGCGCATCGGTCGCGCCTGGATGGCGATCCGCGACCACGATATCGCGGCGCGCGTGATGGGCGTCGATCTGGTGCGCTACAAGCTGCTGGCCTTCGCCATATCGTCCTTCATCGTCGGCATCGCGGGCGGCCTGATGTCGCTACAGCTCCGTTTCGTCAATATCGATGTCTTCGCGCTGATCCTCTCCATCGAGGCGCTCGCGATCATCATTCTCGGCGGGCTGGGCTCGATCGCCGGTGCGATCCTTGGCGCCATTTTCCTGACGCTGCTGCCCGAGGGGCTGCGGCTGTTTTTCTCGCTGTTCGCGAATTCCGAATCCACCTTCTACACCAACTATGTCTTCGAGATCCGGGGCATCGCCTACGGCGTCGTCATCGTGCTGTTCCTCCGCTTCAAGCCGGATGGACTGATCGGCGCATGGCGGGACGCGCGCAAATACTGGAGCAACTGGCCATTGGCGTACTGAATAATCAGGCGTCGGCCACTTTGGGAGGAAGTGCAATGAAGAGATTGGCAATGACGCTGGCCGCGTTTCTGGCCTCGACCGCCGCTTACGCCGCCGACCCCGGCGTGACGGATACCGAAATCAGGATCGGTGACGTCAACATCATGACGGGCCCCGCCGCCTTCGTCGGCAAGGGCTTCTCGCTCGGTTCAAAGATCGCGGCGGGATTGATCAATTCCAAGGGCGGCGTCAACGGCCGCAAGATCACCGTCATCACCGAGGACGACGGATATATCCCGGCCCGTTCCTTCCAGGCGCTGACCAAGCTGATCGAGGTCGACGAAATCTTCGCGCTCAACGGCACGTCGGGCACCGCCAATGTCATGGCGATGATGCCGCTGATCGAGGAGAACAATATTCCGACCGTCGTCAGCCAGGCGCCCGCTGCGATCGTCTATAATCCTGTTCGGCCCTCGGTCTTCACCTTCGGCGCGAGCTATTCGGACGCTTTCTACGCCCAGCTCAAATATATCCACGAGAAGAACCCGAGCAAAGACGCCGTGTTCGGCATCATCCGCCAGGACGACGACTTCGGCAAGGAAGTCGAAGCCGGCTATGACCGTGCCGTCAAGGAATTCGGGGTGAAGGACGGCATCCGCCTGCGCTTCAAGAAGGGCACGACCAACTTCTCGGCCGAAGCCGCGCAAATGAAGGAAGCGGGCGTCACCGTGCTCGCCAATGGCGGCATCTTCGCGGGCGCCGGCAACATTCTCGGTGAAGCACGCAAGCTCGACCTCCAGCTTCAGCCGGCGGAAGTCTGGAGCGAAGGCATTCCGGCTTCTGCCAAGCTGCTGGCGCCGGCCGGCTATGACTTCATGGTGGCCGACTATGTCTCGCTGACCGGCCCGGCCAACGACAAGTTCATGGAGATGGCCAAGCAGTTCGTAACCGCCGATGAGCTCAAGGATGTCAGCCGCTACACCTACGCATCCTTCATTGGCCTCACGTCGCTTGCCGCCGCGATGGAGAAATGCGGTCAGGATCTCACCCGCGAATGCACGATCGACAATCTCCGCAAGCTCAAGGATTTCGACACGCTCGGTCTTAGCGCCCCCGTGAGCTTCGACAATCCCGAGCAGCATTCGGGCACTGCCGTCGGCGTGTACCAGTACAATATCAAGGACGGCAAGTTCGAGGAACGCGCCGGCTTCCAGCAATATTGAGCGTTGAAGCTCCCGGCTCCGGCCGGGCGCCTCCCAAAGGAGAATACATGCCGATACCCAGCCAGTTCTCGGGCACGTTGAAAGTGCCGGTCGTTGCCGCGCCGATGTTCCTTATTTCGGGGCCGGACCTGGTGGTCGGCGCCTGCCTCTCCGGCGTCGTCGGCACCTTCCCGGCGCTCAACCAGCGCACGACAGCCGGCTACGTGAACTGGCTCGACGAGATCTCTGGACGGCTCGCAGCGACAGGCTCAAAGACAGGCTATGGCGTCAACCTCGTCGTTCACCGTAGCAATCAGCGGCTCGATGCCGATTTGGCGGTGACCATCGAGAGACAAGTGCCGCTGGTCATCACCTCGCTCGGCTTAAACCGTGATCTCATTCAGGCGGTGCATGGTTACGGCGGCCTGGTGTTCCACGACGTGACCAGCATGAAATTCGCCGAGAAGGCTGGCGAGGCCGGCGTCGATGGCCTGATCCTCGTCGCTCATGGCGCAGGTGGTCATGCCGGCCAGCTCAGCCCTTTCGCCGGCCTGCACGAAATCCGCAAGATTTTTGCCGGCACATTGCTGCTCGGCGGCGCCATGTCCAACGGCGCGCAGATCGCCGCCGCACGGATGATGGGCGCCGACATGGCCTATATCGGCACCCGTTTCATGGCAACCGAGGAGAGCCTCGCGGTGCGGAACCTGAAACAGATGCTGGTCGATGCCAACGCGTCCGACATCGTCTATACCCCAGCCATCAGCGGAATCCCTGGAAATTTCCTGCGTCAGAGCATCATTGCCGCCGGCCGCAATCCCGACGACCTGACACCCGCCGCGACCTACAATTTCGGCACGACCGAGCCCAAGGCATGGCGCGATTTCTGGGCGGCGGGACAAGGCGTCGGCGCCGTCGATGCGGTGCTTCCGGTGCGGGAGCTGTGCGCGCGGTTGGCCCGCGAGTATGAGAACAGCCTCGCCAGCACGGGGCAGTTCAGCCTCGCCTAATCAGCTCAGCCAAGATGCGCCCGGAGTGCCGCCGAAATCTCGTCGAGCACGCTGGCATCCTCGATCGTCGCCGGCATTTTCCATTCCTCGCGGTCTGCGATCTTCTGCATCGTGCCGCGCAGGATCTTCCCCGACCGGGTCTTCGGCAGTCGCTTGACGCAGATCGCCAGCTTGAACGCGGCCACCGGCCCGATCTTTTCGCGCACCAGCCTCACGACCTCGCGGCTGACATCGGTGGTATCGCGCGCGACACCCGCCTTCAACACCACCAGCCCCACCGGAACCTGGCCCTTGAGGTCGTCATGTACGCCGATGACCGCGCATTCCGCGACATCGGCATGGCTCGCGAGCACGTCTTCCATCTGCCCGGTGGAGAGACGATGGCCGGCGCAGTTGATGATGTCATCGGTCCGCGCCATGATGAAGATATAACCGTCTTCATCGATATACCCGCCATCAGCGGTCTTGTAATAGCCCGGAAACTCTTCGAGGCACGCCTTGCGGAACCGGTCGTCGGCGTTCCAGAAGGTTGCCAGGCACCCCGGAGGCAGCGGCAGCTTGACCACGATATTGCCGAGCTGGCCGCGTTCGACGGGATGGCCGGCGTCGTCGAGAATCTCCACGGTGTAGCCCGGCATGGGAACCGACGAAGATCCATGCTTAACAGGCAGAAGGCCGAGGCCGAGCGGGTCGGCCGCGACCGGCCAGCCGGTCTCGGTCTGCCACCAGTGATCGATCACCGGCTTGCCGAGCAGGGTTTCGGCCCATTTGAGGCTTTCGGTATCGGCGCGCTCGCCGGCGAGAAACAGTGCCCGTAGCGCGGAGAGATCGTAATTGCCGGCAAGCTTTCCCTCGGGATCCTCGCGCCGCATCGCCCGGATCGCCGTGGGCGCGGTGAACATCGCCTTCACGCCATGTTCGCTGATCACCCGCCAGAACGCGCCTGCATCGGGCGTGCCGACCGGCTTGCCTTCATAGAGGATCGTCGTGTTGCCGTTGAGAAGCGGGCCATAGACGATGTAGGAATGCCCGACCACCCAGCCGATATCGGACGCAGCCCAATAGACCTCGCCCGGCGCCACGCCGAAGATATTCGGCATCGACCAGGCGAGCGCGACCATGTGGCCGCCATTGTCGCGCACCACGCCTTTCGGCTGGCCGGTCGTGCCCGACGTGTAGAGGATGTAGAGAGGGTCGGTGGCCTTCACTGGAACACAAGGCACTTGAGCGCCGCTGGCCTTCTGCTCCGCCACAGCGCTGGCGAAATCCACGTCGCGGCCATCGACAAGGTCTGCCGGCCGGATTGGCCGCTGCAGCATCAAAACCTTCGAGGGTTTGGCCTGAGCCAGATCGATCGCCGCATCCACCAGCGGCTTGTAATCAACGATCCGCCCAGGCTCGATGCCACAGCTCGCAGTGACCATCAGCTTGGCAGTGGAATCGTCGATGCGGGTCGCGAGTTCCGCCGCCGCGAAACCGCCGAACACCACGGAATGAATGGCCCCGATGCGGGCGCAGGCAAGCATGGTGAACACAGCCTCCGGCACCATCGGCATATAGATGATCACCCGGTCGCCCTTCTCGACGCCAAGCGACTGCATGACGGCGGCAATCGCCTCGACTTCCTTGAGCGCCTGCGCATAGCTGTAGGACCGCTTCGTCCCGGTCATGGCGCTATCGTAGATCAGGGCCGCCTGGTCGCCCCGGCCGGCGGCGACGTGGCGATCGAGGCAGTTGTGGCAGGTATTGGTCACGGCATCCGGAAACCAGCGGCCGTAGACGCCCGCCGTCGCATCGAAAATCTGCTTCGGCCTCTCGAACCAGTCGATCGCCTCGGCCGCCTTGCGCCAGAAGCCCTCGGGATCGGCCTGCCAGTCTACATAGGTCTCGAAATAGCGGCTCATCATCTTGTCCCTCCCAGGCGAAGCTGAAAATCACACACGTTCGATGGCAAGCGCAATACCCTGGCCGCCGCCAATGCACAGTGTGATCAGCGCCGTGCGGCCGCCCGTGCGCTTGAGATAATGCAGCGCCTTGATGGTCAGGATCGCACCGGTCGCGCCGACGGGATGGCCGAGCGCAATCGCCCCGCCATCCGGATTGGTCTTTTCAGGGTCGAATTCCAAGGCGCGGGACACGGCCAGCGCCTGCGCCGCAAAGGCCTCGTTGGATTCGACCACGTGGAAATCACCGACGCGCAGGCCGGTCTTCTCCAGCAGCGCGCGGACGGCCGGGATCGGGCCGATCCCCATCTCGCCGGGTTCGACGCCGGCATGCGCGTAGCCGATGATGCGGGCGAGCGGCTTGAGGCCGTCGCGCTCCACTCGGCTCCCGCTTGCCAGCACCAGCGCCGCGGCACCGTCGTTGATCCCGGACGCATTGCCGGCGGTCACCGAGCCATCCTTCTTAAACACGGTGCGCAGCTTGGCCAGTTCCTCGAGTGTCGTATCCGGCTTGTTGTGCTCATCCGCATAGAAGCTCACCGTATTGCGGCCCTTGCTGACCTCGATCGGCAGGATCTGTTCCCTGAAATGACCTGCTGCGATCGCTTTCGCCGCGCGGATCTGGCTCGCATAGGCGAAGGCGTCCTGGTCGTCGCGGCTGATGCCGTATTTCGCGGCGACATTCTCCGCCGTCACGCCCATGATGCCATTGCCGAACGGGTCGGTAAGAATGCCGGTCAGGACATCGACCACGGTGAAATCGCCCATCTTCTGGCCAAACCGGGTCGGCCGCATATTGTGCGGCGACCGGCTCATCACTTCGGAGCCGCCCGCGACGGCGATCTCGGCATCGCCGAGCATCACGCTTTGCGCCGCCGAGACGATCGCCTGCACGCCGCTGCCGCACAGCCGGTTGACATTCATCGCCGGCACCGATTTCGGAATGCCCGCATCGATCGCAGCCACGCGCGCCAGATAGGCATCGCGCGGCTCCGTGGGAATGACATTGCCGAACACGACATGCCCGACCTGATCGCCCGCGACCGATGCACGGCTGAGAGCCTCTGTCACCACCGCCGCGCCGAGTTTCGTCGGCGTCTCGCCGGCAAGCGCGCCGCCGAACGTACCGATCGCGGTGCGAACGCCCGAAAGGATGAAAACGCTCAGTGTCATGGGTCGCCCCTCCAATACCTTGATATAATCGCCCGGGACGTTATGTGCCCGATTTGCGCGCGAAGAATGCCGCGATTTCTTTCTGAACCGCTTCCGACCGGCCCGCGATGCCCTGAAGATCACGCTCAAGTCCGAGCTGCTCGTCCATGCCGAAATCGGACGCGGCCGTCACCAGCCGCTTGGTCGCAGCCACCGCATCGGGGTCGAGGCCGGAGAGTTTCGCGGCAATCGTGATCGCCGCGTTCATCAGCAGGTCGTCGTCATGAACTTCCCAGACCAGCCCCCATTCTAGCGCCTTCGCGGCGCTGATCCGGTCGCCGAGCAGCATCATCGGCATGGCGCGGGCGCGGCCAATGATCCGCGGCAGGAACAGCGTGTTGCCCGCATCCGGCACCAGCGCGATGTTGACGAAGGGCTCGTAGAAATAGGCGGACCGCGCGACAAGCACGATATCACCGGCGAGCGCCAGGCCGATCGCGGCACCCGCACAGGGTCCATTGACCGCCGTGACAACAGGCAGCCGGCTTTCGCGCATCGCCTTGATCAGCGGGTTGAAATGCGTCTCCAGCACGTGGTCGAGCGCAGGCACTTCATCCGGCGTGATCTGCGCCAGGTCATAGCCGGCGCCGAAGGCCCGCCCGTTCCCGGTCAATATCACGGCACGGACATTCGCATCCGCCGACGCCTCGGCGAGCGCCGCGCGCAATTCGTTCGCCGTCTGGTCGCGGAATGCATTGAGGCGCGATGGACGGTTGATCGCGATCGTCGCGATATGCCCGTTGATATCGAGCGTCACGTCCTCGTAGTCAGCCATTGCGAAGTCTCCACTTGACCTGCGGCAGCCGGTCCGCCCCGAAGAAGGGTTCGCCATCGACAAGGAAGAAGGGCGAGCCGATCACCTGGTCGGCGATAGCCTGATCAACACGAGCGGCAAGCAGTTCCCGGCCTCGCGGTCCGTTCATCGCCTCCTCGGCAGTCTGGCTATCGATTCCATGGCGTAAGGCAATCTCGATGACATGATCCTTGTTAGTAATATCGCCGTCCTCCTGGAAGAACGACTGGAAGATGCCAAGGCCGAATTGTCGCGCCAATGCTCCATCCCGCTCCGCGATCGTCAGATAGAGCCGCGTCGCGAGATGGGCCGATGCCGGCAACCGCGTGGGATGGCGGTAGGGTACGCCGAAATATTCAGCCGAACGCCGCATGTCGGTGACGAGATAGTCTTTCTTCGCCGGAACATCCATCGGCGCGGAAATACCGAGTTGCTTGAACACCGCCCATATCAGCACCGGCCGCCACTCCACCGTGCGGCCCGCTTCGCGGGCGATTTCCTCGATGCCATCCAGCGTGAAATACGCATAGGGAGAGGCGAAATCCATGTAGAAGATGATCGGCGCCGCCATCGCTGCCGCCTCAGAACCGGAAGACGCCATAGCCCGGATCCCCGAGCGGCGCGTTGAGCGATGCCGAGATCGCGACGCCGAGCGCGTTACGCGTATCGACCGGATCGATAATGCCGTCGTCCCACAGTTCCGAGGTCGAATAATAGGACGACAGCTGTTCCTGATAGGCCTTGCGCGTCGTCTCCCAGAGTTTGTCGATGTCCTCCCGATTGACCGCATCGCCATTGCGCTTGAGCTGGTTGACCTTGATCTCGGCCAGCGTATTGGCGGCTTGGTCGCCGCCCATCACGCCGATCTGGTGGTTGGGCCAAGTGAACAGCATGCGGCCATCGAAGGCGCGGCCGCACATGCCGTAATTGCCGGCGCCGAAGGAGCCGTTGCACATCACGGTAAACTTCGGTACCCGGCTGCAGGATTGCGCCATGATCATCTTGGCGCCGTCCTTGGTGATGCCCTTACGCTCATATTCGCGGCCGATCATGTAGCCGGTGATGTTCTGCAGGAACACCAGCGGCGTGTTGTTCTGATTGCAGAGCTCGATGAAATGCGCGCCCTTGAGCGAGGAATCGTTGAACAGCACGCCATTGTTGGCGAGGATGCCGACCTTGTAGCCCCAGATATTGGCATAGCCGCAGACCAGCGACGTGCCGTAGTTCGGCTGGTATTCATGGAACCGGCTGCCATCGACGATACGGGCGACGATCTCCCGCATGTCGAACTGCTTCTTGATGTCGTCGGCGAGGATGCCGTAGATTTCCTGCGGATCGTAGGCCGGCTCCTCCGGCGTCTCGCGCTGGATATGCCACTTCTGCGCCCGATCCCACTGGGACACGATCTCGCGGCCGATATGGATCGCCTCTTCCTCCGTTGCCGCTGGATAATCGACGGTGCCGGAGACGCTTGTATGCATGTCGGCGCCGCCGAGTTCCTCGACCGTGACGTCCTCGCCGGTCGCGGCGCGCACCAGCGGCGGGCCGCCGAGGAACACGGCGCCCGTACCGCGCACGATAACGCTGTAGTCGGACAGCGCCGGGATGTAAGCGCCACCCGCCGTGCAATGACCGAACACCAGCGCCAACTGCTTGACGCCCATCTTCGACAGAATCGACTGGTTGCGGAAAATGCGCCCGGCCATGTATTTGTCCGGGAAGACCTCGGACTGCAATTGCAGGAAGCCGCCGCCGGAATCGCAGAGATGGATCACCGGCAGCCGGTTCTCGATGGCGATGTCCAGCGCGCGGACGATCTTTTTCGCCGTCAGCGGATACCAGGCGCCGCCCTTGATGGTCGAATCGTCGGCGCGGATCATCACCTCCCGGCCCGACACGACACCGATGCCGGCGATGCAGCTGGCCGATGGCGACTCGCCGTCATAAGCCATGTTCGCCGCGAGCGATGAGATCTCCAGAAAAGGCGTGCCCGGGTCGAGCAGCTTTTCGATCCGCTGGCGCGGCGTCATCTTGCCCTGCTTCAGCAGCCGGTCGAGATCGCGCTGCGGCCGGCTATGCCGCGCCTCGTCCTGCTTGCGCCTGAATTCGGCGACCAGCCCACGGTTATACTCGTCATTCCTGCGGAAATCGGCGCTCGAGGTGCTGACGTTTGATTGAATGCGTCGCATGTTACTGCCCTTCTCCCGAGACATCCTCGAAGCGCACGACGACCTCGTCCTTATCGAATGTCTCTCCCTCGCGGCGGAGGATTTCAGCGATCACGCCATCGCGGGGCGCGGTCAGCGCCGTCTGCAATTTCATGCTCTCGATAGTGAGTATGGTTTCGCCACGAGAAACGCTGTCACCGACGCTCTTCTGGATCGAGACCACCGATCCCGGCATCGGCGCGCGGATCTGGCTGGCGCTCGCACCGCTATTGACCGCCTCCGAACGCGGATCGACCAGTGTCACCTCGATCGTCCGTCCACCGAAGCGGATGATCTGACTCTTGGCGGTATGGGCACGCGCGATACGGAGTGGCTTGCCGCCGATCTCCAGCGTATGACGGCCGCTATCGACGCTGCCGGGCTCGTTGACCTCATGCTCGCGCCCATCGATGCGGATGACCAGATGCGGCCGTCGCCTGACGATCTCGACGAGATGCCGTTCGCCTTCAAGATCGAGTTTGAAGGTCATTGTCAGTTTCTCCAGTAGCCGATTGAGGCATGCGGCTCGGGCAGACCGAAGGCGATGTCGCGGAATTCCTTGAAGCCGAGCGCCGCTGCGATCAGCGCCTTGTCGAGCTCCTCGGTGGTGAGCTTGGCCGTCGCAAGGTCTCCCGCATATTGCGGAATGAAGCCGGTATGCAGCTCGCCGGCCACGAAGGCCGGATGGCCGACCACCCGGATCAGGTAGTCGGTGTTGGTCTTGACGCCGAGAATTTCCAGATCCTTCAGCGCCTCGATCGTGTTGGCGATCGCCGCGTCGCGGTCGGCGCCATGCGCGACCAGCTTCGCCAGCATCGGATCGAAATCCGTCGTCACCTTCTGCCCGCTGTCGAGCGCATTCTCGAAGCGCAGATGCGGTCCCTCGGGCACGCCAAGATAATCGATCGAGCCGGTTTCCGGCATGAAATTGCTGTCCGGATCCTCGGCGCAGATGCGGCACTCGATGGAATGTCCGTTCGCCCGCACCTGATCCTGCGTCAGCGGCAGGCCGAAATCCGCCGCAATCTCGATCTGCGCCTTGACCAGATCGAGCCCGGTAATCATCTCGGTCACGGGATGCTCGACCTGCAGCCGCGTGTTCATCTCGAGGAAGAAGAAGCGGCCATCGGCGCCCAGTATATATTCCACCGTGCCGGCATTCTTGTAGTTCGCGGCGGCTGCGAGGCGTACGGCTGATGCGCAGATCTCGTCACGAAGTGCCGCCGGCAGGTTGGCCGCCGGCGCCTCCTCGATGATCTTCTGGAACCGCCGCTGCACCGAGCATTCCCGCTCCATAAGATGGATGGCGTTGCCCTTGCCATCGCCGAGCACCTGCACCTCGATATGCCTGGGCTTTTCGACATAGACCTCGGCATAGACGCGACCATCGTTGAAATAGCGCTGTGCCTCGCTGGCCGCGATGCGCGCGGCTTCCTTCAGTTGCGACGCCTCGCGCACGATGCTCATGCCCTTGCCGCCGCCGCCGGCAGCCGCCTTGATCAATAGGGGGAAACCGATCTTCTCGGCCGCCGCGGCAAAGGCGTCAAGATCGTCGGTCGGCATAACGGAGGGCGCCACCGGCACGCCGCGCTCCTCGGCGAAATTCCGGGCCGAGATCTTGTCGCCCATCAGGCTGATCGTATCAGCCGAGGGGCCGATGAAGGTGATGCCCGCATCGGCGACGGCCTGGGCAAAGCCCGCATTCTCCGAGAGAAAGCCGTAGCCCGGATGGATCGCATCGGCGCCGCAGTGAAGTGCCGCCTTGATGATCTGCGGCCCGTCTAGATGTGCTGCGACCGGCGAGGCGCCTTCCAGCTCGATCGCTTCGAATGCAAGCCGCACATGCTTCGCCCGCTTTTCCACGCGGTGATGCACCGCGACGGAGGCGATGCCGAGTTCATTGAGCGTGCGGATGACGCGCACCGCGATCTCGCCGCGATTGGCGATGAGGATTTTCTTGAATGGCAAGGCCCGAGCAGTCATGCTGATACTTTCCGTCCGTTCCGCTGGCCGTTATCCTCAAGCAAGCGCACCGGCACCGCGACCGGCATGTCCATGAGAATCTGCGCCAGCGCCTTGCCCTGCGGATCGTTGCGCAGCGATGCCACGCCGCCGCCGCCAAGCGCGTTTTCCATCACGAAGTTAAAGCCGGTGAGCCCCGGCCACTCGAACCGCGTGACCTTGCCGCGCAGAATGTGCTGGAAATACTGGCCGACCGCCTGCTCGGTGAGAGCGCGACGGATGATCGGCACAAACTTCTCGTCGCGGGCGATGACGCCGATATTGGCGGTATCGCCCTTATCGCCGCTACGGCCATGTGCGATGCGGATCAGCGGGACATTGGCTACCGCCCCCGTGGGAATTTCTTGGCTTTGAAGCGGGTGCTCGACTAGAGCCTCTCCGCTTCCCGGGTCGGGCTGGAAGATCGCAATCGTGCGCGCTTCGTCGCCGAACACGATGCGCACCTGCACATCCGACTTGTCGGTCAGGAACGAAAACAGCCGTATCACCGGCTGCGGCTCCGGCCGTCCGCCGGCGAAGCCCGTCAGCCCCTGCGCCATGGCCGTCGCTGCGGGATAGATTTCCCGGCCGAAAATCTGCAATGCGTCCTTCGAGCCATGCCGCACGGCGATGCGAAGAATAACCTCGCGGGCGTCGCCATGGGCGGCCTGCGCGCCATAGCTGAATTCACTGCCGATCACCTCTAACGCGCGCTCGGTGAAATCGGCAAACCCCGCCTCGTGCATCAGCCGCGACGAACGCTTCAGGATCGCCCGGCCAACCGCCTCGGCTTTGGCCACCGCTTCTCGGCCGGCGATCATCATGGTTGCGGCGGAGCGATAGCCGTCGGCATAGGTCGCGCAGACCTTGTAGGTACTGGTCGGCGCGCGACCCTTGGCGCCCGTCACGCGCACCCGGTCCGGACCGCTCGCTGCCAGCGTCACCATCGAGAAATCGCAGGTCACATCAGGCAGCAGGTAGCTCCGGGGATCTCCGACCTCGTAGACGACCTGCTCGGCCACGGTCTCGGGCGTCACCGCGCCACCGGTGTCCTCCGGCTTGGTGATCTCGAACGTTCCGTCGGCTCGGCATTCGGCGATTGGGAAACCCATCCGGTCCCAGTCCTCGGCGACGTCACGCCAGTCGGTGAACACGCCACCCGTGGTCTGCGCGCCGCACTCGATGATATGGCCGGCTAGGCTGCCCGCAGCCAGCAGGTCGAAATCATCTTCCTTCCAGCCGAATTCATGGATCAGCGGTCCGAGCACGACCGCCGAATCCACGCACCGTCCGGTCAGCACGATATCGGCGCCGAGATCGAGCGCGCGGGCGATCGGGAAGGCGCCGAGATAGGCATTGACGCTGGTGAGCTTCGCCGGCATCGGCTCGCCAGAGAACATCTCGGTGACGCCGCGCGCCTGGAACTCCCCGGCGCGATCGGTGAGATCGTCGCCGAGCACGACTGCGACGCTCAGATCGACGCCCAGTTCCTTGAACAGGGCCACCAGCGCATCGCGGCAGGCCTCGGGATTGACGCCGCCGGCATTGGTCACCACGCGGATCTTCTTCGCCTTGATCTGAGCCGCCAGCGGCTTCATCACCGTGGTGACGAAATCCGTCGCATAGCCGAGTTCGGGCTTCTGGGCCTTCATGCGGGTCAGGATCGACATGGTGATCTCGGCGAGATAATCCATGACGAGGTAATCGACGCCGGCCTTGACGAGTTGCTCCGGCCCCTCCGGACTGTCGCCCCAGAAGCCGGCGCCGCAACCGATCTTGACGATGCTCTTCACGTCTCTACTCCGCCGTCCAGTTGGGTGCGCGCTTTTCGTTGAAGGCGGCAAAGCCCTCCTTCGCATCCCCGGTGCGCGCCATGTTGACCAGCATGAACTGCGCATATTCGAGCGCGTTGGCCATGCTCATTTCCCTGATATTGCGCAGGCCCTGCTTGCCGAGCCGGATGCCGGTGGGCGACTTGCCGGTGACGCGGTCGAGCAGCCAGCTCACCTTGGCGTCGAGTTCCGCACCCGGCACGGCGTAATTGATGATGCCCGCCGCCTTCGCCTCCGCGCCGGTGATCGGCTCGCCTGTCAGGCACAGTTCCATCAGCAGCCGGTTGGGCAGGTTGCGCAGCAGGAAGGGCAGGATCATCATGGGGAAGAGCCCGACCTTGACCTCGGAGACGCCGAGCAGGGCATCCTCTCGCGCCACGACGAGATCGCAAGCGCAGAGCAGGCCGAAACCGCCCGCCAGCGCATGGCCATTGATGCGGCCGATGATCGGCAGCGAGCACCGCTCCATCCGCGTCAGCAGGCCGGCGACGTAATGCCTGGGGTTGGCGGGATCGATGGTGAAGGGCGTTCCATCGGCGGCCGGCTGCAGATCGCCGCCGGCGCAGAATGCCTTTTCGCCCGCACCCGTCAGCACCACGGCGCGGATGTCGCGGTTTGCTTCGGCCGCGTCCAACGCGGAGATGATTGCGGACGCCACGCTCTCGTTCAGCGCGTTTCGCCGCTCTTCGCGGTCGATCATGATCGACAGGACGGCGCCGTCGCGCTCTGTTCTGACCGGAACCTTCAAGATGATCCTCCAGGACTATGGCCGAGTCTCGTTCCGCCTCGACTTTTCGTTCCCGGAGATAATGATTGCAATTCATCAAGACTGTCAAGACATGCGTTCAAATTCGGTGACAAGAAGATGGAGAATTTCTGCCTCCAAGGAAATTTCGTTGAATATGTTATGTATTTTTTACCCCATAGTTTATGACTTTCGATATTGACGAATTAGATGAAAACAGTTCATTATCGCCACACAAGTTACCCGAAAGTCCGGCAGCGGATTTCGACGAACACTGGAAGGCAGGGAGGAACCATGACTGCCAGTCTCAAGAACGATTTCGCCGCATCGGCGTTCGACCTGACGCCCGACCAGCAGGAGATACTGGACCAGGCCGACAAGTTCGCGCACGGCGAGCTCTATCCCCTCTCTGAGCGGATGGATAACGAGGAGTGGTGGCCGGAGCATGCCTTTCCCAAGATCGGCGATGCGGGCTATTTCGGCGTCACGGTGCCGGAGGAATATGGCGGCGTCGGGCTCGACCTCGTCTCCGCCGGCCTCGTGCTGCAGGGTTTCTCGCGCTGGAATCATGCGATGGCGCTCGCTGTCGTGGCGCATGACAACCTCTGCGCCAACAATATCTACCGCAACGGCAACGAGGAACAGCGCCGCAAATATCTGCCCGGCTTGTGCTCGGGCCGGAAGATCGGTGCGCTGGGCCTGACCGAGCCCGGCGCCGGCTCGGATGCGCTCGGCTCGATGCGCACCACAGCCCGCCGCGATGGCGACCACTATGTGCTGAATGGCTCGAAAATCTACATCACCAACGGCCCTGTCGCCGATGTCCTGCTGGTCTACGCCAAGACCGACAAGGAGAAGGGCGCACACGGAATTTCCGCCTTCATCGTCGAAAAGGATTTTCCCGGCTTCAAGGTGGCGCAGAAGCTGATCAAGATGGGTTATCGCGGCAGCCAGACGGCGGAGCTGGTGTTCGAGGATTGCCGCGTGCCGGCCGAAAATCTTGTCGGCGGCGAGAATCGCGGTGTGTCCGTGGTCATGAGCGGTCTCGATCTCGAGCGTGCGATGATTTCGCCGCTCTGCCTCGGCATCGCCGAACGCGCGCTGGAACTCTCGATCGATTATGCCCAGACGCGCCAGCAATTCGGCAAGCCCATCGGCTCGTTCCAGATGGTGCAATCCATGCTCGCCGAAATGTACGTGCTGGTCGAGACCATGCGCAGCTTCACCTATAAGACGCTTGCCGCGGCAGCCCCATTGGAGATTGGCGAGGGCGGGCGCGGCGATATCCACATGCTGACGGCGGCATCGGTGATGTATGCCGCCAATTCCGTCAACGCGGTGCTCGACAAGGCGGTGCAGATTCATGGCGGATCGGGGTATATCTGGGAATCGGAGATCAACCGGCTGTTCCGCTCCACCAAGCTTCTCGAGATCGGCGCCGGCACGACGGAGGTCCGCAAGATGATCATTGCGGGCGAACTCCTGAAAGGAATGAAGCGCAATGGCTGAGAAGGAATTCGGCCTGGACGACGACGCCCTCGCGATCCACCCCACTGTCTATGGGCCGGAGGCGTTCAAGGGCAAGACCGTGCTCATATCGGGCGGCGCCGGCGGCATCGGCCGTGCCACGGCCTGGCTGCTCGGCCGTCTCGGCGCGCGCATCATCATAGCCGGCCGCAGCGAAGCCAAGCTCGCATCCGCAGTCGTAGCGATGACCGCGCGCGGACTGCACGTCACGTCGCAGACGGTCGATATCAGGGAGCCGGAAAGCGTCGCGGCGCTTTATGCGGCGATTGCCGAGTCCGGCGGCTTCGATATTCTGGTCAACAGCGCGGGCGGCCAGTTCCCGCAAGCCGCGATCGATTTCTCGGTCAAGGGCTGGAACACTGTCGTCAATACCAATCTCAACGGCACCTGGCACATGATGCAGGGTGCCGGGAGGCACTGGCGCGACACCGGCAGGCCGGGCAGCATCGTCACCATCGTCGTCGTCACCGGCCATGGATTGCATGGCGTGGCGCATACGATTGCCGCGCGCTCCGGCGTCATCGGACTTTCCCGGGCGCTGGCCGTGGAATGGGCGCCGCACAATATCCGGGTCAATTGCATCGCCCCCGGCGTCATCGAGACGCCAGGCTGGAAAGTCTATGACGAGAAGGCCGTCGAGGCCTATCCCAAGTCCAATCCCATGATGCGCAACGGCACGACCTGGGATGTGGCCGAGGCCTGCGCCTATCTCGGTGGGTCGGCGGCGGCCTATGTCACCGGCGAGGTGGTGCATGTGGCAGGCGGCGCCCAATTGTGGGGCGAGACCTGGACGATCGACAAGCCGGATTACTTCAAGGTGTGACGCAGCGAGGAACGAGATGAAAGCCATCCTCAGCCGCATTGCCGGCGGTCCGGAATCCCTGACGATCGAGGAGATCGACGAACCCATGCCCGGACCCGGCCAGATTGTGGTGTCGGTGGCGGCGGTGGGCGCCAACTTCCCCGACTCGCTGATTATCTCCGACCGCTACCAGCATAAGCCAGCGCGCCCGTTCTCTCCCGGCGGCGAGATCTCGGGTGTGGTCTCGGCCGTCGGCGAAGATGTCGAGGATTTCGCGATCGGTGACCGCGTGCTGGCGATGATCATCTGGGGCGGGCTCGCCGAGAAAGTCGCCGTCGATGCCTGGCGCTGCTCGAAGTTACCCGATGCCATGCCCTTCGACGAGGCCGCCGCATTCATCCTGACCTACGGCACGTCCTATCACGCGCTGGTTGATCGTGCGCGATTGCAGCCGGGCGAGACCTTGCTGGTGCTCGGCGCCTCGGGGGGCGTCGGGCTGGCGGCGGTGGAGATCGGAAAAGCGCTTGGCGCGCGGGTCATCGCGGCAGCCTCGACGGACGAGAAGATGGCGCTTGCTATCGAGCGCGGCGCGACGGATGGTGTCGTCTACGGTTCCGACCCGGACGACACGACCGTGCAACGCGCACTCGCCGCGAAATTCAAGGCCGTCTGCGGCGAGGGCGGATTTGATGTGATCTACGATCCGGTTGGCGGCGGCTATTCGGAGCCGGCCTTGCGCAGCATCGCTTGGCTCGGCCGCTATCTCGTGGTCGGCTTCCCCGCCGGTATCGCCAAGATCCCGCTCAACCTGCCGCTTCTCAAGGGCTGCGATATCCTGGGCATCTTCTGGGGATCGGCGATGGAGCGAGATCCCGTGCGGCATCGCACTGCGGTCGAGGCGCTTTTCGCGCTTTACGCCGAGGGCAAGGTGCGGCCCACGATCTCGAAACATTATCCGTTCGAAGAAAGCGCTCAGGCTATCATCGACCTCGCTTCCCGAAAGGCAACCGGCAAGCTGGTGATAACCATTCCATGACGGACGCGCCCGCACTCCATGGCAATGATCAGCGGGCGAGCGAGCTCCAGAACGTCTAGCGCTTCTTCCACATCAATGTGAACTGCTCGAATTTCGATGTCTCGCTCGCCTTCTACCAAAGGCTGGGCTTCAAGGTCGTGCTGGAATTCGACGAGGAGATGACCTTTGGCGAGACGGGCCTCGGCCCCATCCTTCGCCTGCCGGATGATTGCGACGGACGCGCGGCACTTCTCGCCCTTAGCGACCAGCCGGGCGCGCTGCGACTCGACCTGATCGAATGGAAAAAACCCATCGTGAACGATGGGCCAGCTCCAAATCTCGCGCGACGGGGTTTCGGCCGCATTTGCCTCAAAGTGCTGGATACGGACCGGCTTCATCGCGAGCTGATCGATGCCGGCCACATGCCCTACACGCCGCCGGGTCGGATCCGTCTTGGTGGTTCCAATATCAAGATATTCTGTGTCGAAGACCCGGATGGCGTGGTTCTCGAATTCATGGAATTTATCAAGGACTAGCCGATGATCGCACGAAATGAACCGCCACCCTCCTATGCCGAGACCGAAGAGCTTCTGAGAGACAGCGGCTGGTCGATCATCCACATCTCCCCGTTCTCGGACCTCGTCGGGCCCGCCTGGAAGCGCGATGGCGAGCACCGCTTCGCCTTCGTCATGAAGGAAAAGCACGACAATTCGCTGGGCCGCGCGCATGGCGGCATGATCATGAGCTTCTGCGACGATGGTCTGGGCGTAACCGCACGCGTGCCGCATCCGGGCAAGCACCTGCTGACGATCAGCTTCGAGTGCAAGTTCATCTCGGGCCCGAAACTCGGCGAACTGGTCGAGCTTCAATGCGAGATCGTCAAGGCGACGACCACGCTCTCCTTCGTTCGCGGCACCTGCATGGTCGGCAGCCGGGTTGTCGCCGACGCCTCGGGTATCTGGAAGGCTGTATCCAGGGCGTGACCTTTCGTCAGTGCACGGCCGCATACATGATCTTGTCCTCGGTCGCCTCCTCGGGCGCGAATTCCTCGACCACGCGGCCGGACCGGCAGACGAGGATCCGGTCCGAAATGTTGAGGATCTCCGGCAGGTAGGACGAGATCACCATGACCGCGAGGCCCTCATCGGCGAGCTTGTTGATGAACTGGTGGATTTCCGCGATCGCGCCGACATCGACGCCGCGCGTCGGTTCGTCGAAGATGATGATCCTCGGCCTCTGCACCAGTGATTTCGAGATCACCACCTTCTGCTGGTTGCCGCCCGAGAGTTCGATGACGCGCGCATTGCTGTTGATGGCGCGGATGTTGAGTGTCTTCGTCCACTCGTCGGCAAGCGTCTTCATCTCCGTCATGCTGACCACGACGCCCTTGCTCTGGCCTGCGGCGAGCGCGCCCATATGCAGATTCTCGGCGATCGTCATGGTCTCGAAGAATCCCTCGATCTTGCGGTCCTCGGTGACATAGACGATGCCATCCTGCACCGCCTGGCGCGGCACCCGGTAGCGCACCGCCTTGTCGCGCAGATGGATTTCGCCACCGTTGAAGAAATTGCGCTTCACCACGCCGGCGATGATCTTCGCCGTCTCCGTCCGGCCCGATCCGATCAGCCCGAACATGCCGGTGATCTGCCCGGAATAGATCGAAAACGAGGTGTTCTTGACGATATTGCCCATCGACAGGTTCTGCACGCTCAGCACCTTGTCGCCGACCTCGCGCGCGCCGCTGCCGCTATGCTTGCGATAGAGCGCATTCGAAAGCGAGCGCCCGACCATCGCGCGGATGATCTTGTCGCGGTCGAAGGCCGAGGTCACGTCGCTCGCCACCAGTTCGCCGTCGCGCAGGATGGTGATCCGGTCGGCGATCTGTAGCGCCTCCTCGATGGCATGCGAGATGAAGATGATCGACACACCCCGCTGCTTCAGCCGGGCGATCAGCGCAAAAAAGTGATGCTTCTCCTCCGGCGTCAGCGACGCCGTGGGCTCGTCAAAAATGATGACGCGGACATTTTTCCGCACCGCGCGCGCGATCTCGACCATCTGCTTGTGGGCGGCACCAAGGCCGGAGACGATCGCGGTCGGATTGACGTTGAAATTCAGCGACTGGAGAAACGTCTGCGCCGCGATATTGAGGCCGCGAATGCGATTGAACAGCTTTTCGTCGCCGAGATAGAGGTTCTGCGCCACGGTCATCGAGGGCACCAGGCTGGTTTCCTGAAACACCATGGCGACACCATTGTCGAGCGCTTCGGATGGTGTGTTGAATGTGACGGGCTTGCCGTCGAACAGCATCTCGCCCGACGTCGGCTGAGTCACGCCGCACATCATCTTGGTCAGCGTCGATTTGCCCGCACCGTTCTCGCCAAGCAGGGCGTGAACTTCGCCCGGTTGCAGCGTGAAGCTGACCTTGGTCACGGCGGGAACACTGCGATATTCCTTGGTGACCTCGCGCATTTCGATCAGGGGCTGCATCAGTGTTCTCCCAACTGGTCACGCGCGACGCTTCTGGCATTCGGATCGAGCAGCAGGATCGCATCACCGCCTTTGCTGGCAACCAGCAGGCCCGCCGTCGTTTCCACACATTGTGTCACCCCATGGCGGGTGCCATCGGCGCGGCTGTGATAGCCCATGACGGGGCGAAACTGCCTGTCGAGACGAGCGACCAGCCCATAAGAGCGCGACGGCGCCCAGGGCTTCAGCATGCCGAAATGTTTTTGCGCACCGCCCTGCAATGGTTCGAGGAAGGTGGCCGATGGCTTCAAAGTCGGCGCTGCCCAGTATTCCGCTGGAACTTCCGTCATCATGCGCCGCAGGAATTCCGGTTCGCGCTGGATGAATTCGATGATCTGGTTGCGCGGCGCAAAGATCGACAGCCAGAAGCCGTCGCCCGCGTCCCGCGTGATCCGGGCCGGATAGCCGGGCAGATCGTCGAGAACGGGCGTCACGGCCGAAGCTTCGCCGACGATCACTAGACGGTTCCGCCAGCTTTCGGAGACCGCGAGCTTCCCATCAGACGTCACCACGATCCCATAGGGCCAGGAGAGTTTGTCCGCGACGCGTTTTGCCTCGCCGGTTTTCAGGTTGATGCGTTGCACGGTGCCCGTGGCGCCACGCTGCATCAAGTCGGGCTTCCATTCGTCGGCCGAATGGCTGGTCGAGCCCTGGGTTATTGCCAGCTCCGTCTCCGAGACGAAAGTCATTGCCGTGACGCAACGAACACGTGGCAGCTTGCCGGTCTCGCCAGCCTCGATGCGGATCTCGCCATCGGCAAGTGCCACCGCCAGCATGCCGTTTGGAGACAGCGCAATGGCCGTGATGTCACTGGCATATTCGTGGGCGACAGTGGTTGTCTTGGCCAATACGTCGAGGCTCAACACCTGCCGTCCCGCCGCGATGAACGTCCGCTGGCCGTTCGTGGCGATGTCCTCAGGCGCCGTGATGTCGAGGAGAACAGGCGCTTCCTCGAGCAGCCGGTTCGGGCGCAACGCACCATCCATCGGCGGCACGGTCACGGCGGCTTCGCCGGCACCGCGGAAATTGTCCCAGGTTCGTTTCAACGCACCAATCACGCTGGCGTCCCCCAATATTCCCTGAACGAGGTCCAGTTCGGGTCGGCGCCGGAAAGCGCGATCCGGCCCACCCGGTTGTTGTAGATGCCGCCGAGATAGAGATAGCCCTTGTGCTCGCGGATCGAGGTGATCATCGGATGGTTGTCGCCAGCCCGATCCCACAGCACGTCGAGGATATTGCCCTGGGCGTCGAACTTGATCACGCAGCCGGTATTCATGTTGGGGTAGAGCCAGTCGTCGCGGCCGACCTTCTGCACCATGCGGCGGCGAAAGTCGGGCATGCGCAGCGCCAGATCGAAGACCGGCGAACGCATGCCGCAAAGCGCGCACCAGTAATTGCCGTCCGAGGCGCGGTTGATATTGTCAGGATAGCCCGGCAGGTTTTCGATGATGACTTCGCGCTGGCCCTTCTTCGGCCCGTCGAAATACCATCGGGTGATGCGGCAGCCCCAGGTCTCGGCGTAGAGCAGCGATTGCCCGTTCTTCTCGACGCAAATGCCGTTCGGCAGTTGCAGGCTCGGCAGCACGGTGCGGGAGGAATCGTCCTTGGGATCGTAACAGATGATGCGGCCATTGCCGCGTGCTTCCAGCCCGTCGATCACCCAGTCATACATCTCGTAGCGGATCGTCGCTTCGGAGAAGAACACCCGCCCGTCCGGCGCGATATCCAGATCGTCGGCCAGCCGCAGGCGGGAATCGTCGATCACCGACAGGAACGTCCGGTTGGTCTCGTCGGAGAGCTTGGTCACCTCGCCAGCCGGCGAAATCCGGAACAGGCCCATGCCGCCGACGCAGGTATGAAGATTGCCCTGCTTGTCGAATGCCAGCCCCAGCGGATGGCCACCGATGTGGGCGAAGACCTCCGATCGCGTGTAGTCGGGCGCGAACAGCCGCATGATATCGCCGTGCCGGCTGCCGCAATACATGTTGTCGTCCCTGTCGAACGTCATGTCTTCAGGGCCGTCGAGCACGCCGAGGCCTATCGCCTGGACGCCGTGCAGCCTGTCGTTCAGCGCATAGTCCGAACCCGACCCTTCGGCCGTGGCTGGCAGCGGCGGCAGCTTGAAATAGGTCGGCGAGACATAGGCGCGGGCGAGCAGCTTGTGGCGGTTCTTGACCCAGCGCACATCGATGGCGACGGCGAGCAGCAATATGCCGCCGAGGATCAGCGAACTGGTGCCGCTGGTCAGGCCCATGCGGATAAGACTGTTCTGCACCAGCAGGATGATGACGGCGCCGAGCATCGCCTTGACCACCGAACCACGGCCGCCGCCCAGGCTGATGCCACCGAGCACAACCGCTGTCAGCATCGTAACTTCAAGCCCTTTTCCGACATCTGTTCCGGCGCTCGACAGCCGCGCCGCGTAAAAGGTCGATGACAACCCGGTCAACACGCCCGACAGCACATAAGTGATGCAGACCGTGCGTTTGACCTTGATGCCGGCATTGTAGGCCGAGCGGCGCGAACCGCCCACCGCCATCACGTGCCAGCCGAATTTCATGCGCGTGAGAACGATATGACCGGCGATTGCAATGAATGCCGCGACGAACAGGCTGGATGGAATGCCGAAGACACTGCCGATGGCCATGAATTCCCAACTGGCCGAGGCGTTGAACCCGCTGCTGATGATCTGACCGTAGTCCAGGAGACCCTGCTCCACGACGGCACGAACGATGATCAGCGTCACAAGTGTGGTCAAGAATGCCCGCATGCCGAGATAGCCAATCAGCAGACCGTTAACGAGCCCGATCAGGCCGCCCAGCAGCATGATCATGGGGATGCCGAGCGCGAGATTGAGTTCCATCGAGTTGATCAGCATCAGTGCCGCAAGATTGCACAGTGCGAATGTCGAGCCGACGGAAAGGTCGATGCCGCCGGCCATCATGACGAAGGTGATGCCGATAATGATGATGAGGTATTCGCCGTAAATCTGGGCGATGTCGGAAAGGTTGGATCCGGCCAGCCATCCCGGCAGCTCAATGCTGAAAAACGTCAGCACCGCCGCGAGGAAAACGACCGGTATCAGGGTGTCGATCCAGGTCTTGGCAAGGATTTCGCCGACGACGTGATCGGGAACAAGCCGATAGCGCCAGCGTGTCCAGGTTTCCGAGGCCATGAATAAACTCCGAGGTCGATTATGAAACGGCCAGCACCATTTCCAGTGCTGGCCTGCTTTGAGCATGGCTCTCGTCAGCCGCCGCTGGCCTTCATCTCATCCAGCGTCCAGCAGGACGTCGCTGTAAGGTTGTCCTTGGTGATGACCTTCAGCGGCGTGTAGAGCGCAAAGGGAGCACTTCCCGGCACCGGCTTGGTCTCAAGCAGGATTTTCACGGCAGCATTGAGATCGCGTGCCTGGCCTGGAACATCGTACGAGATGTAGACATCGAAGCTGCCGTTCTCGACATTCTTGCAAGCCGCGTCCCGGGTTCCGCCGCCCGAAGACACGAAGTAGATCTGGTCCTGCATGTTGGCTTCCCGGATCGCTGCCGCGGTACCGGTGTCCTGGCCGTCCCACACTCCGAGAATTCCGCAGAGATCGGGATTCTGCTTGAGAATCGTCGACGTGATCGCCTTGGCCTTTGCCGGATCGAAGTCCGCCGACTGCTTGGCGACGATCTGGATTTCCGGATGCTGCGCGAAGACATCCTCAAATGCCATATTGCCGATGACGATCGTCGGCGTTGCCGCCTGGCCGGTCACGATGGCGATCTTGCCGTTCTTGCCGGAGTCCTTGCCGCATGCCTTGACGATGGCTTCGGCCTGCTGACGGCCGAGGTCGTACCAGTCGGCGCCAACATAGGCGTCGCCATTGGTGATCGACTTCAGATTGACCTGAATGACATTGATACCCGCCTTCATCGCCTTCGGCACCAGGCGATTGTAGGCCTGCTGGTCGAGCGGATGCAGTATCAGCACATCGGGCTTGTCGGCGATGAAGCCGTTCACCGCCTGAACACCGGCTTCGACGTTCCAGTTCGGGTCGCGGATGTCAACGGTGTAGCCAAGCGCCTCGGCCTGGTTCTGCATGCCCGCATTCCAGCCTTCGGTCAGGTCGAAACCCATTGACAGAGGCACGAAGGCGACGCGCTTGCCCTTGAGTGCTTCATAATAGGCCTTCGACTGGCCGTCGTCATAGGGATCGGCCATGACGGGTGAAAGCGATGCTGCAAGCGTAATCGTAGCCGCGAATGCGGTCGTTAAAAGCCTTCTCATGAAAGTCCTCCACTCGTTGAGTTAGCAATAATTCCAGAGGTATCGATCGCTCAGATATCTCCATGTTGGGCAGTCTGTTCGTCACGCGGGTTGAGAAGCGTGTCCACGACGATCGCAGCCAGGAGAATCACGCTCTTTAGGATGTTCTGCATCGTGTAGGTCAGGTTCATGATCGTCATGCCGTTGAGAAGAATGCCGATCAGCAGCGTGCCCACCACGACATTGCGGATACCGCCCTTTCCTCCCGAAAGACCGATGCCGCCGAGCACCACGACGAGAATGACATCGTAGACCATGGTGGAGAGTGCCACGCGCGTATTCATGCCCGACACCGCGGTGGCCATCACGATCCCGGCAATCAGCGCGATGACCGAGATCAGGACATATTGAACCACCATCATCGGCCGCGTCGGGATACCCGTGATGCGCGCCGTCAGAGGATTGTCGCCCATGCCGTAAATGAAGCGGCCGGGCTTGAGATAGCGCAGGAACAGGTAGGCAAGCAGGCCGATCACCGCGAAGACGATCACCGGCATCGGCACATCAAGCACCCGGCCGCTGCCAAGCAGAAACAACCAGCCGCTGACATCGTCTATATAAACCGCATCGATCGGCACGAGGATCGACTTGCCGAAACCATAGACCACGATGCCCATGGCAAGCGTCGCGAAGATCGCGGGAATTTCGACATAGGCGATCAGGATGCCATTGACGATGCCGACCAGCGCCGCAAAGCCGAGCGCCAGCAGGAAGGCGAGCGATATCGGCATGCCGTTGTTATAAAGCGTCAGCATCCAGGCGACTGACATGCCCATGGTCGAGACCATCGACAGGTCGATGCCGCGCCCAATGATCGCCAGCGCCATGCCGATGCCGAGAATGCCGAGGATCGACACGTTCTGGACCAGCGAGAGCAGGTTGGAAGGCTGCCAGAAGCCGTTCAGCGTCATCGAGAAGACGACGAAAAGCACGACGGCGATGGCAAAGACGATCCGCTCCTGATTGAGCTGGTGAAGCATTCCAAGATCCTCCCGGCGAGCGGCTTTTCCTCCTGCCGATCACAAATGAATTATATTCACTGTTTGCCAAAATTGTCAACGAACAAGCCGTTGAGAGATTGGGCTTTTATCGCAGATTTCTTCTTAAATCTCGTTCATTCTCGCTGTATTGGCTCGGCAGCGTCCAAGATATCGGAAATGAATTCAACTCATCAAAAGCTCTCATTCGTCACGAATTCTTTCCGGTCAGAGCGGATAGCCCGCCAGCCCGTCATTCTCGATGCGTTCGATATATTCCGTCATGCCGTAACCCTGTCTGTCGTCCCAGGTGAACCGCGTGAAGCCTTCCGCGATTCGCGAAACGAGAATGTCGTCGCCGGCCTTCCGGCGGTTGCGAAGCGGCGCGAGCTTGATGATCTCGGCGCCGATAACAGCCGCCCGTTTGGCCGTCCGCACGCCGATCTTCACGCGCGACGGATCGGCCTTGTCAGTCCAATCGGTCACGACATCCATGTCGATGATCTCTTCATATTGGCCATCGACCAGCAGCACGCCCTCGCGGCGCGACGCGCCGTTGGCATCGGTGATCTTGAGCAGCATGAAGCCGTCGCCATTGGTGAAATTGCCGATGAACAGCCGGTAGCAATAGATCGCCTGCCAGTAGCGCGGTCCCCAGGAATGGTCGCGCCAGCCGCGGCCGTCGATCTCCCAGTGCTCGGCACCAACTTCGATGAAGCCCTTGGCGCGGCTGTGCTGGTTGAAATGGCCAAGCGAGAAATCGCGGCCGTACATGGTCTGGACCTGATCGTTGGCGGGTTCGCCGCCATGGACCGGCGATTCCGCCACATGCACCCAATGCACATGGGCGGGCAAGCGCTGGCCATTGGCGAACAGCGTCCGCGGATCGCGCAATTGGTCGGGATCCTCGGCGATGATCACATCGCCGCGATAGGTCATGCCGACGCTTTTCAAGGGGTCGACGACTTCATAGGTGATCCCGCCGGCCTCGAACCTGTCGTTCTTCTCGATCCTCGGCCGCTGGAACTGGCAGGCGATGCGGCCGTCGGGAAGGTAGAGGCAGACCGAGAGTTCGGCATGGCCCTCGTTCACCCGGTTGCCGAGCCGCATCCAGCCGCCAACGGGGGAGGCGGAATTGAAGGCGTTGGTATAGACGCTTTCGTTGAAATTGACCGACTGGTCCGGCTGGTGCGGGAATTCGTGCTCGGCGCGCATGATGTACTTGTTCACGTCAAATCTCCCGCCTCAGTCCGCCCGCACGATCACGCGCATCGTGCCGCGCTGGATCGTTTCGTCGCGATGATTGAGCACCTCGAAAGCATAGGTCGCGAGGTTGCGGCCGGGCTTCGAGGTGGGGCGGACTTCCTCGACCACCACGCGGGAATGAATGGTGTCGCCGAGCTTCACCACACCCATGAAATCCCAGTTGAGGTTGACCATGCCGATCACCCGCTCGCCGAAGATACCGGTATGGGTCGAAAGCCCGATCGCCGCAGCCATCGTGTGCGGGCCATGTGCAATTCGCGTTCCATGCTGCGTGGTCTTGGCAAATGTCTCGTCGATGTGGATCGGCGTGAAATCGCCCGTCAGGCCAGCGAAAATCGAGATGTCGCCTTCACCGATGGTGCGGGAGGCCGTGGTGACCGTCAATCCGGGTTCGATGGGCCGTGAAATGTTGGACATGGTCGATCCTGCTTTCAGAGAGTTTCGGAATGACGGACGAGTTCAGCCCGTGCCAGTGCTTCGCGATGGACCTCGTCCGGTCCATCGCCGATCCGGAGGAACCGGGTTTCGGCGAAGGCTTCGGCGAGAAAGAAATCCTGGCTCAACCCGCCGCCGCCATGGGCCTGGATCGCCCGGTCGATGATCTGACCAGTGGCGGTCGGCACAACGATCTTGGCCACCGCGATGTCGTTGCGCGCTGCCTTGTTGCCGAAACGGTCCATCGCCCAGGCGGCCTTCAGCGTCACGAGCCGCGCCTGTTCGAGTTCGCAGCGCGACTGGCCTATCACCTGCCGCAGTCCGCCCATATCGGCCAGTCTCGAGCCGAAGGCCGTCCGTTTCAGCGCTCGCTGGCACATGATCTCGATGGCGCGCTCGGCGAGCCCGATGAAGCGCATGCAATGGTGGATACGTCCCGGCCCGAGCCGGCCCTGCGCGATCTCGAAGCCGCGGCCTTCGCCAAGCAGCATGTTCTCGACCGGCACCCGCACATTCTCGAACACCACTTCGGCGTGGCCGAGCGGCGGATGCTCATAACCATAGACGCGGAGCGGCCGCTCGACCGTCACACCAGGCGTATCCATCGGCACCAGGATCATCGATTGCTGCTTGTGCTTGGCAGCATCAGGATCGCTCTTGCCCATCACGATCGCGACCTTGCAGGCCGAGTTCATCGCGCCGGTGATCCACCATTTGCGGCCGTTGACCACATAGGCGTCCCCGTCGCGAATGATGGCCGTCTCGATATTGGTGGCGTCGGAGGAGGCCACCCTGGGCTCGGTCATCGCAAAGCAGGAGCGGATTTCGCCCTCGAGCAGCGGCTTCAGCCAGCGCGCCTTCTGCGCCTCGGTGCCATACATGGAGAGGATCTCCATGTTGCCGACATCCGGCGCGTTGCAATTGAATATTTCCGGCGCCGCCAGCGATCGGCCCAGTATTTCGCAGAGATGGGTATATTCGTAATTGGAGAGGCCCTGGCCCTCCGGGCCGTGACTGTAGAACAGGTTCCACAGGCCTTCGGCTCTCGCCTTCTTCTTCAGTTCCGCCGTCAGCGGATGGGGGGTGAAGCGGCTCTCGCCGCGCTTGTGCTCGTCGAGAAGTTCCCGCTCATTGGGATAGACATGCACCTGCATGAAGGCTGTGAGCTTTTCCTTCAACGCCGCCGTCTTGTCCGATAGTTCCACAAACATTGTCTCTCTCCCACACGCTCAGCCGCGCTGGCCGATTTTTTCACGCTTGACGACGATGCCCGCCTTCTCGCGGTCCCAGGTATCCGGCGTGATGCCCTCGGCGCGCAGCTTGACCTTCTCGATCTTCGCCGTCGGCGTGCGCGGCAGCGCCTCGACCACGCGGACGTATCGCGGCACCATGAAGTGCGCCATGCGCGGCCTGAGGAACTCGATCAACTCGACCGGATCGAACGCCTCGCCCGGCTTGATCGCGATGATGGCCATCACCTCGTCCTCGGCGACGTCGCTTTTGACCGGAATGGCGGCAGCCTCCCGCACGCAAGGGAAAGCCAGTACTTCGGATTCCACTTCGAAGGACGAGATGTTCTCGCCCCGGCGGCGGATCGCGTCCTTGAGCCGGTCGACGAAGAAGAAATCGCCCTCGGCATCCCTACGGAAGCCGTCGCCGGTATGGAACCAGCCATTGCGCCAGGCATTTGCGGTCGCGACGGGGTCGCCTGCATAGCCGTGGTTCATCGCCCATGGGCATTCGGTACGCACCACGAGTTCGCCGACGCTACCCGCCGGCACTTCGCAGTCATTCTCGTCGACCAGCCTGATCTCGACGCCATGTCGCGGCCGGCCGGCACTGCCGAGCGCCGTCGGGTTCGGTTGCGACACGATCGGCATGGAAATCTCGGTCATGTTGAAATGCGTGTGCACTTCGGTGCCGAACCGCTCGTGGAAACGCGGCGCGGTCTCGTTGAGCGGCACATAGGTGCAGGTCCTGAGCGGATGGTTGCGATCATCGGGGCCGGGCGGTTGCTTGAGCAGGAACCCGCCCATCACGCCGAGCAGGATCACGGTGGTGATCTCACGGCTCCTGATCGTCGGCCAGAAATCCTCGGTCGAAAACGAGTCCACCATGGCAATCGAGCCGCCATGGATCAGCATCGCCGTCACCGGCATCACGCCGCCGGAATGGAACATCGGCAGGTTGACCATGTAGCGGTCGTCCTGCCTGAGGAACGGCGCGCTGATGGCCATGGAATAGAGATGCATGTAGGATGACATCACGCCCTTCGAGGGCCCTGTCGTGCCGGAGGTGAAGATGATCGACTGCATGTCCCAGGGCGCGATCGAGTGCTCCAGGTCCGGCGGCGTGTCGTTGTCCGAAATGAGTGCCTCCGGCCCATGAACGGCGATCCCGTCGATCTCGGTCGGGCCGCCGCCTAGGATCACCGCCTCGCGCAAAGCCTTGCGATTGACATCGGCCAGCCGTGGAAAGAGATCGGCATGCGCCACCGCCAGCCCGGCTTCCGACAGTCCCACAACGTGCTCAAGCAGCGTGCCGCGATAGGAGAGGTTGATCGGCACGAAGACGGCGCCGAGATAGTTCAGCCCGAACCACACGCGTAGGCAATCGGCGCTGTTGGGCAGCCACACCATCACGCGCTCGCCCTGTTTCACACCCAGCGCCCGAAATGCATTGGCGGTGCGGATCGCGATCAACCGCGCCTCGCGATAGGTCCATTCCTCGCCATCCGCGAAGGTGGCGAAGATCTTGTCGGGCTGCTCCCGCGCCCAGAAATCGAGCATGTATCGCTGGACGCATCTTTCCGGCGCAGGCATGCGCGGATCGAGATGGTGTTCCATGGCTTCCTCCTGCCCAATGGGCATAAACACGCTATGTCAGTCCGCCGCCTTGCCCTTGGCGATCTCCGCGAAAAGCGGTTTCTTTGTCAGTTTCATCTGCTCAGCCGCATCGTCATGCATGTGCTTTCGAAGCAGCGGCCGCGCGGTGATCGCCGCATCGGTTTGCTTCGAGAATGCCCAGCTAACCAGGTCCGATATCTCGCCGTCGAGCCGGTCGCGCTCGGTGATGAGATCATTCGATGACGGGTCGTCGCCAGTCTTATCTGCATGGGGGAATTCCGCCGTCGTCCCTTTCAACGATGTGACCTGTCTGATGACCTTACGCCGCGCCTCGACCGCCTTCATCAAGGGTGCCCTTTGCCATTCCAGCCGCGGCGCGATGTTGTTGAGTAGATCGATCACACCGATCGCCTGGCCGCGTGCATAGTCATCCGTGACATTGGGGATGACATCGATCCTAAGCGTCGCGATGATGCCTTCGACGAGACGGTCGAGCGAGTTGTTCATGCCGCCCGCTCCAGTGCCGTTTCGAGCTGCAGCAGCATGCGCGGCACCTGCGCGCCCATGCCGGCCATCCGCAGGTCATTGAACCCGCGCGCCTCGTAGCAATGGGTGGCGCCGAGATGCATCACGGCAAGCTTGAAGGTGCCGAACGCTTCCCAGTAGCGCACGGCCGCCGCATCGAGATGGATGCCGGTCAGCGCCTCGTAGCGCTCATAGAGCTCATCGCGGGTGAAGAGATGGCACATATAGGGCGACCGGCCGCGCCATGCCTGCAGGCAGATCCAGCCGAGATCCTCCAGCGGATCGCCGAGATGGACAAGCTCCCAATCCAGGATCGATGTGATGCGCCCCTTGTGTTCGAGAAAATTGCCGATCCGGTAATCGCCGTGAACCACCGATATCCTCGGTGCAACCGGCGCGTTCTGCCGGAGCCAGATTGCCGCCCATTCGAGCATCGGAAAGCGCCGCTCCGACCATTCATGCATGCGCCCGACCCAGTAATCGATCTGGGAATGGGCGGTTTGGGTTGTATCCGTAACGCCCTCGACAGCCATTTCAAGCTTCCCGCGCCAGTCGAAATTGTGCAGCGATGCCAGCGCGCCAAGGAATTGCTCGCCGATACGCACGCGCTCGTCGGCGCCGAAGGCATCGCCCCCATCCGTCGTCCAGGGGATCGGCACGTCGCCGGGCACGAGATCGCAGATGAAGAACGGCGCCCCGAATGTATCGTGCGCATCCGAAAACCAATGGATCTTGGGTACAGGCACGCCATTGCCCGCGAGATGCCGCAGCGTGATCGACTCCGGCGACGCCTTGTACGGAGAAAAGATGCCGTTTGGCGGGCCGACGCGAAGAATGAGATTCTGGACCTTGTTCCCGATCGAGAGTTCAAAGCCATAGGTGACCCAGGAAAAGCCCACCGTATAACGACGCAACGCTCCGACCTCTGCCTTCGCATCCGCGTTCAGGCGCAGGAATTCGGTCAACCGGGCACGCACGCGCTCGACATCGAACGGATCGAAGACCGGAGCCTCGTGATTGCCTTCGCCCTTGATCGAAGCCACGCTGCCGGACATCACGCGGCCCTCGCCAAGGCGTCGCGATCCGCTGCAATTTCCGCGCGGCATGACACAATGTCATAAGAGCCTGCGCCGGCACGGCGCATGTCAGAACGATGCAATGACTCACTCCCATTCCGTCTCGGGTTCGCCCCCGAGGCTCAAGATCGGTCCGGTTGCCCGGCGATCACTCCCACCCTCACGCTATGACGACTTGCATCGCGTGTAAAGAAAAAATGAATCATGAGTCATAATTCATTTTATTGACATCGCGATGAGCCCCCGCTAGAGGTTCCTCATGTCAACGATCGCTGAAAACCGGGGCAAGCAGGATAGCGCCCGCAGGCTCAATCGCGCGGAGAAATCCGAGGCGACCCGCAATCGGCTGTTCACGGCGGCCATCGGCATTGTCGGCGAATTCGGCTATGCTGGCACGTCCGTCGCCCGGATCACCGAGCGCGCCGGCGTCGCCCAGGGCACGTTCTACAATTATTTCGAATCCCGCCAGGATCTTCTAGACCAACTCCTGCCATCGATCAGCGTGACCCTGCTTGCCCATGTCAAGGAGAAGGTCGCCGAGGCCGAGGATTCTCCCGTTGCCCGCGAGCGGGCGAGGATCACCGGTTTCTTCGAGTTCCTCGAACAGACACCGCATCTCTTCAAGATTCTGCACGAAGGCGAGATCCAGGCGCCCGAAGGCTTCCGCCGCCACATCGCGCTGCAGACCGTGAGTTTCGAGCGGGCGATGGAGCACGAGTTCGAACAGGGCCACCTGCCCGACATCGCGAGAGAAGAGATCCCGGCGATCTCGCAGATATTACTCGGCGCCCGCCAATGGCTCAGCACCCGGTTCTGCATCAAGGACGGCGAAGTGATTCAGCCGCCGCCGGAGGTGATCGACACCTATATGAACCTCACGATCCGGGGCATTTTCTCCGGAAAATCAGCCTGACACTCTAGCGATCGATCTTCCCGATCAGATAATCCAGCTTGGTCAGTACCTCTTTCATCGGCTCCGTTCGCTCCGGCTCGATAATAAGCCCCCGGTAGACCATGTCGGCGAGCTTGTCGGCCGTGTCGTTCTCGTTGAAATCGCCTTCATTGCGCAGGAAAGCCCAGGTGCGGTGCTCGATGCAGCCATAAATCAGGTCACGAACGAAGGAGGGTGACACATCGGTGCGGAACTCGCCGCGCTCGATCGCCTCCTTCACCACCTCGGTCACCCGGTGCGTATAAGACTGGTTGAGATGAAAGAGCTTGGAATTGCGGTATTCTGGATCGAGCCTGAGTTCCTGCAGCACCAGCCGGGCCAGCGCCGGCTCGCGCTTGATCGACAGCAGGTGGTGATAGATGATGAAGCGCAGCTTGTTCCAGGTGCCCTTGATGCTGGCAAGCTGCTCGTCGTCCCGCAGCAGCGTCTCCTCGTACCAGTTCTCGACGACCCGGATCAGCAGATCGCGCTTGTTCTGGAAGAAGCGGTAGATGCTGCCCTCGACGACACCAGCCTTGAGCGCGATGTCGGTGATCGAGGCATCGGCATAGCCGTTCTCCGAGAACACCTGCCGGGCGGCGGCCATGATATCCTCGATGCGGCGCGTTGCGGGCAGCCGGTTGACCTGACGCCTGACCCGCCTCTGGCCACTCACCTCTAGTTTTGCCATTCCCCAAGCGCCCCGATCATTCCGCGGAAACCCGCCGCTTACGTCTCTCCATATTGAACAGTCAAGCGATGAGTTTCAACTGGCGCCTTCACATTGGCGGGATGGCGGCCGAGTCGTGCCCCGGCCGCCATATTTTCTAACGAGATGCCGACATCCGCAGCAGCTTGCAGAGATTGACCAACGCCGGGTCGTAGCCGTCCGAACTCACCGAGTTGCAGCGCCTCATCAGGGATTTCTTCTCATGGCTCGACATGGCGTTGAACGCCTGCCGCTGAGCGCTCGTCAGGGCGCGATCGGGCCTCGCATTGTCATCTCCATCGGTGACGTTGGAGGTGGGCCGGATATTGCTGTCGTCGTCCTCAGGAAGGCCGAGACCGACATCCACATTGGCATTCATCCCGTCGTCGCTACCGATGGAGGTATCCACGTCGGCGGTGATGCTATCGTCGCCACCGATCGAGACATCGACATCGCCGGTGATGCCATTATTGGAGCCGACGTCGACATCAGCGTTAGCGTCGATACCCTTACTGTCCCCAACAGAAACATCGACATCGGCATCCAGACCGTTCTTCACGCCGAGACCGACATCGGCGTTGATACCCTGGTCTCCACCAATGGAAACTCCGACGCCAAGGCCCTTGTCTTTCGCCGATACTTGTCCGGCGGCGAGTAGAACACACGACGCCATCAACAACACATGTACTGAGTTACGCATGACTGAAGTCCTTTCGTTTATTCGCCAAGGCTAAAATAAGAAAAGCGCCAATACGTTGCATCCAAGCATGCCGCATATGACATCACGACTAACGAGAGATTTACTGACGGCGCGCCCGGCGCCCTGTTTCGGAGCAATCGGAGTCAGCTTGTGTCGGCGGAACTACATCGCGCTGAAATGCCGGATCATGCGTTCGGCGTCCGGTGCCACACTCGTGAAGAGCTCGAATGCGCCGACTGCCTGGAACACGGCCATGCCGCCGCCATTGAGAATGCGGCATCCGCGCGCAGCCGCGGCGGCAAGCAGTTCCGTTTCAAGCGGGAAATAGATGATCTCGGCGACCCAGAGCCTCGCTGACAGGAGACCGGGATCGAACGGCGTTCCGGGGTGTGAGGCCATGCCGATCGGCGTCGCCTGCACAACGCCGCTGGCGTTCGCCAAGGCTGCATCGAGGTCTTTGCCGGCTGCGAAAACGCAATCCTGGTGGACAGGAGCCAACCGGTCCATCACGGCCGACACACGCGCCGGATCGACGTCGAATATAGTAACCTTGGCTGTGCCCATGCGGGCCAGCGCATGCGCCACCGCAACCCCGGCGCCGCCGGCGCCGATGAGCACAGCGTGGCTCAGGTCGGCACCCGGCAGACCTCGGCGGAAGCTCTCCTGAAAGCCCCACCAATCTGTGTTATGCCCCTGACGCTTGCCGTTCTTGAAAGTAATCGTGTTGATCGATTGCAGCACGGCCGCATCGTCGGAGAGCTCGTCCACATGGGCGATTGCCGCCTGCTTGCAGGGATGGGTGATGTTGAGGCCGGCGACGCCTTGTGCTTCCGCCCCGGCTATCAGGGTGCCAAGCGCCTCAGGACCGACGCCGAGCACGTCGAGGTCGATAAGGTCATAGCGATAATCGATGCCGTGCTGGCGGCCTTCCTCCATATGCAGCGCGGGCGTGCGGGACAGGCCGATGCCGCTCCCGATCAAGCCCGCGCGGACCACGCGCGTCATTGTTTTCGCAGATGACTGCAAAGCTCCACCCGGTTCCAGTCATTTGAATGGCGCCGGCAACACTATGTCCACCGACGCTTTCAAAATGTACGAACTGGTTCGTAATGTCAATTAGCTGATCAAGGAGCCAGCCTAACCGCCGGACTTGAGGTAGGAGAGGACCATGTCTGAAATGATCAGCCTGTGCCGCGCCTTGAGCGTGCCTTCCATCAGGTCGCGGCTGAAGATGGCTCCGAATGTGTGACGGTTCGAGACGCGGAAGAAGCAGAGCGCCGAGATCATCTGGTGCAAGTCCACGGGATCGATGCGCCGCCGGAAAGCGCCGTCATGATAGCCGCGTTCGAGGATAGCAGACAGGATCGCAATGATCCCGGAATTGGCCCGCTGCAGGACATCGGTATTCTTCAGGTGTTCAGCGCGATGGATGTTCTCGATGCTGACGAGCTGGATGAAATCGGGATTGGCATCGTCGTGGTCGAAAGTCGAACCAACAAGCGTCCGCATCGCATCCTCGGGGGAGAGATCCTCGAGCTTGAGCCGCGTCTCCAGCGAGCGGATCTTCTGGTAGGCACGTTCGAGGACGGCCAGATAGAGGCCTTCCTTGCTGCCGAAATAGTAATAGATCATCCGCTTCGAGGTCTTGGTCCGCTCGGCGATCTGGTCGACACGCGCGCCCGAGAAGCCCGAATTGACGAACTCTTCCGTCGCCACCGCGATGATGTTCTCCTTCGTGCCGTCGGGATCGTTCTTCCGCGCGACGCGTGTTTCGGCAGTCTGCATTTCCAGGACCTTTTCCCATCCGTTCCGTTTCAGGGCGTAAGCCAAATATCCGATATCGGCAAGTCAACCCGCCGGCACGCCTTCCGGCCGGATATAGCGCTTTTGCGCCGCGATGCGGAAGATCGCGTTCGGCGCGCCATAACCGCGATAGCCCCGGCGCTCGACGATCTCGAAGAAGAAGCCTTCACCATAGACCGGGCTGTAGAGCTGGAAATATTCGCCATGCTCGTCGCGATCGTAGAGGATATTGGCGGCACACAGACGCTCGGCGAAATCGGGTTCCAGCCCGAAGCGGGCCTCGACGTCATCGTAGTAGTTGCGGGTGATGTGAAGCGGCGTGAAGCCGTTGGTGGCAAGGCTCTCCGCTGTCCGAAAGATGTCCGGCGTCGAGAAGGCCACGTGCTGGATCGAGGAACCGAAGCTTTCGGCGAGAAAGTGGCCCGCCAGCGTCTTGCGATTCTCCGCACCGTTGAGCGTCACGCGGAACGAGCCATTGCCGTTTTCGACGACCTGGCTGCGGACGATGCCCGAGGGGTCGATGATGTCGACAACAGGCGTCTTCCTGACATCGAGCAGCGAATTGTAGAACAGGACGGTCGTCAGCAGATCGTCGTAACTCACGGTTTGCGCGATATGGTCGATGTGCTCGAGCCCGGCGGATTTGACCGGGCCATCGTCCTCGATAGCCGAGAACTCCCGCGTCCAGACCGATGCGAGCGGCGTGCTGGCATCGAGAAAATAGCAGATCCCACCGCCGGGACCATGGATCGCCGGTATCGTCGTCTCCCCCTCCGGCACCGGCTGCATGAAGCGCTCCGAGCCGAGTGCGGCGGCGCGATCCACGGCATCGGCCGCATTCTCGACCTCCAGCCCGAAGGCATAGGCGGATGTGCCGTGAAGATGGAAGGCGGCACTGGCAAAGCCCTTGTCTTCGCTATTGACCACCAGCCTGATCTCGCCCTGTTGGTAGAGATCGACCTTCTTCGACTTGTGCCGGCCAGACCTGCGGAACCCGAGCGTGTGGAGCATCTCGATGAGTTCCGGGCTTTCCGACATGTCGGCGGTGAATTCCACGAAGGCGACGCCTTTCACCACCACTCGGTCGGGCATGTCAGGAACGGTCAGCGCTATGTCCGGTTCGGCGCGCTTGACCTGGTCGCCAAGATGGATCAGCGAGCGCCTGCCATCGCCAGCAATCGCGCGGGTCGAACCGCCGCGGAACTGGTCGTTGAAGATTTCGAGCGAGAGGTAGCCATCGTAACCGGTGGCGGCGACCGCGCGGGTGAACCCGGTCACGTCAAGGTCGCCCTCGCCGGGCATGTTGCGGAAATGGCGGCTCCAATAGAGCAGGTCCATGTCGATCAGCGGCGCATCGGCCAACTGGACGATGAAGATCTTCTCCTTCGGGATCGATCTGATCGAATTGACCTCGATCTTGCGGGCGAGCGTGTGGAAACTGTCGAGAATCAGGCCGACATTCGGATGGTCGGCGCGGCGGACGATCTCCCAGGCATCCCGGTGGTCGCTGATGTGCCGGCCCCAGGCAAGCGCCTCGTAGCCGACGCGCAAGCCACGCTTTGCAGCCCGCTCGCCCAGTTCATGGAAATCGGCTGCTGCCCGGTCCAGTCCGCCGAGCGAGACCGGCGAGACATTGGAGCAGACGAGCACGAGGTCTGCTCCCAGCTCCTGCATCACGTCGAATTTGCGCTCGGCCCGATCAAAGGTCCGCCCGCGCTGTGGTTCGGGCATGCCTTCGAAATCACGGAACGGCTGGAAGAGCGTGATCTCCAGGCCGTGATCCCGGACCATCCGGCCGACGTCGCTCGGCGAGCTGTCGGAGGCGAGCAGGTCGTTCTCGAAGATCTCCACGCCGTCGAACCCCGCCTCCGCGATGGCGCGCAGCTTGGCGTCCAGTTCGCCGCTCATCGTCACGGTCGCGATCGAGGTTTTCATCCCATCCTCCTTCTGTCGCAGGTGTCAACAGGGGCTCCTCAGAACCACCGTTGACATAAACGAACTATTTCGTACAATATTTTTCAGTCGCGGAGGAGCGATAATTTTGGCACCATGAACCATGGTGCAAGGAGGAGGAAACATGACAATCGACCTGACCCGTCGTCATTTCGTCGGAGGCGCCATCGCCGCCTCTGTTTTGCCGCTGCCCGCATTCGCGCAGGACAAGCCTGTGCTCAAGTTCTCGGCCGTCTTCTCGGAACAGGATATCCGCGCCGAGATGACCAAGATGTTCGCCAAGGAGATCGAGGGCGCGTTCAAGCTCGAGCCCTATTACGGCGGCAACCTCTTCAAGCAGGGCACGGAGCTTGTCGCACTTCAGCGCGGCAATCTGCAGATGGGCAATATCGCGCCGCAGGATTTCGCCAAGCAGATCCCGGAATGGTCGGTGCTGAGTTCGGCCTATCTCTTCCGCGATGCCGCCCATGTGCAGAAATTCTTCGCCAGCGACCTCGGCGCCGAATACAAGAAGATGGTCGAGGACCAGCTCTCCGTCCGCATTCTCGGCCCGACCTATTTCGGTTCGCGCCAGGTGGGTCTCAAGCCCGACAAGAAGATCACCACGCCGGCCGACATGGCGGGCATCAAGCTGCGCATGCCGGGTGGTGACGCCTGGCAGTTCCTCGGCACCGCTCTCGGCGCCAACCCGACGGCCATGGCCTATGCCGAGGTCTATACCGGCCTGCAGACCGGCGCGATCGACGGGCAGGACAATCCGCTGCCCAACGTCAAGAACATGAAGTTCTACGAGGTCATGTCGCAGATCGTGCTCACCTCGCACCTGATCGGCTACGACCTGCTCACGGTATCCAGCAAGGTCTGGGGCGAAATGAGCCCGGAACAGCAGACCGCATTCCAGGCCGCCGCCGACAAGGCGATGACCTGGAGCCAGGGCGAGCATATCAAGCAGGAAGGCACGCTGATCGAAGAGTTCAAGAAGGCTGGCCTCAACATCTACGAACCCGATGTCGCTGCCTTCCGGACATTTGCGCGCGAAAAATATGCCGGCTCCGAACTGTCCAAATCCTGGGCGCCCGGTATCATCGAGAAGGTCGAAGCACTCTAGCTTCTTGTATTGCGCAATTCCGGTCGGAAAACCGCGATACACTTTTCCTGGAATTGCTTGACCTGCTCGACGCGAATGCGGCATCGGCGGATGCCGCATTCGCAAATCTGGAACGGGACGATCTTTATGAACTGGCTTACGAAATACGCGGCCCAAGGCGCGTGGCTGCGGCGGCGGGCGGAGAATGTTCTCGCCATGCTTCTCCTGCTGATGTTCGCGGCCTTCATGCTGCAGATCGTCTTCCGCTATGTGCTCAAGTGGCCGATCGGCTGGACCAATGAGATCAGTGTCGCGCTGTGGATCTGGATCGTGCTGTTCGGCGCCGCCTTCGTGGTGCGCGAAAGCGAGGAAATTCGCTTCGACCTGTTCTGGGCCGGCGCCAGCGACAGGGCACGGCGGGTGATGGTCGTCCTCATGGCGGTGGCGCTGATTTCGTTGTTTGCGCTCTCGCTGCCGGCGGTCGTGGATTACATCATGTTCATGAAGGTCGAGAAGACGGCTTATCTCAAGATCCGCTTCGATTATCTCTATGCGATCTACGTCGTCTTCGTGCTGGCAATGATCGTCCGCTACATCTGGCTTGGCATCCAGGCGATCCGCGGCAAGGCGCCCGAAGCCTATGATCCCACCAAGGCGGGCTCCGGCGTATGAATCTCGCGAGTCCCTTCTCCATCGCCATCGTCCTGATGACATTCCTGGCATTGATCGGAATGCCGATCGGCCTCTCGATGATCTGCGGATCGATCCTCTACCTGTTCATGACCGGCGCGGACATGGGAACGGTAGCCGAGCAGCTGCTCAACGGCATGTACACCAACTACATCATTCTCGCCGTGCCTCTCTTCATCCTGGCCGCCGAGTTCATGAATATCGGCTCGATGACCGAGCGGCTTCTCACCTTCTGCAATGTGCTGGTCGGCCGGTTCCGTGGCGGGCTGGCGCAGGTCAACGTGGTCCAGAGCATCATCTTCGCGGGCATGTCCGGCTCGGCCATTGCCGATGCCGCAGGTTCGGGCCGGATGATGCAGAGCATGATGACGCGCGACAACCGCTACACCCCGAGTTTCGCCGCGGCGCTGACGGCGGTGACATCGGTCATCGGCCCGATCATTCCGCCATCGATCCCGATGGTGCTCTATGCGCTCGTTTCCGATGCGTCGATCGGCTACCTGTTTCTCGGCGGCATGATACCCGGTCTGCTGATGGCCGGCCTGCAGATGATGCAGGTGGCGATCACCGCCCGCCGCAAGAATTTCCCGGTCGAGGATCCGGTGCCGCTCAGGCAAATTCCACTGATCACCTGGCGGGCGTTCCCATCGCTGATGATGCCCGTGCTGCTGCTCGGCTGCATCTATAGCGGCATCACCACGCCGACGGAGGCCGCCGCGCTCGCCGCCGCCTATGCGCTGGTGATTTCGGTCGTGCTCTACCGATCGATCAGTTTTGCGGATTTCTACGGCTCATTGCTCGTCAGCGCCAAGACATCCGCTTCGATCGGCATGCTGATCGCCGGATCGCTGGTGTTCAACTACGTGGTGACGGTCGAGAACATCCCGGACAGCATTCGCGTGCTGCTGACCGGCTGGGAGATGACGCCGACAACGTTCCTGATCCTTGTCAACGTCATCCTGCTGATCCTCGGCTGCATCCTCGAAGGCACCGCCATCCTGCTCATCATCGTGCCGGTTTTCATTCCGACCGCACAGGCGCTCGGCATCGACATGGTGCATTTCGGCGTCGTCGTGGTGGTCAACATCATGCTCGGGCTGGTCACGCCGCCATATGGCCTGTTGCTCTTCATCATGACCAACATATCGGGCGCACCGGTGAAGGACATCATCCGCGATGCGGCACCCTTCATCTTCTGGATGGTGGTGTGTCTCGTGATCATCACCTTCGTGCCCGAGACCGTCCTCTTCCTGCCCCGCCTGCTGGGCTATCAGGGATAATGCCGATGACTGCTGACCTCAAGCCGCTCTACGTCCTCAACGGCCCCAACCTCAATCGGTTGGGCAAGCGAGAACCTGAAATCTACGGCAAGACCACGCTCGCCGAAGTCGAGGCATTCTGCCGCGAGGCGGCCGGTGACTGGCCGGTGGAGTTCCGCCAGACCAACAGCGAAGAGCGGATGATCGAGTGGATCCACGAGGCGATCGACGAGGGCGCGGCGATCATCATCAACCCCGCCGGCTGGACCTTCACCTCGATCGCCATCCTCGATGCGCTCAAGATGTTTGGCGGCCCGATCATCGAGTTCCACATTTCCAACGTCCACCGCCGAGAGGCGATCTATCACAAGTCCCTGGTCTCGATGACGGCGACGGCAGTGATGGCCGGGCTCGGCGCGGAGGGATATCGGATAGCGGTCGCCGCGATCCGGGATCTGGTGCGCCGCGGGCAGCGATAAAGTTTGCACAAGATTCAGGCCGGCATGTTCGATATCGAAATCGAAGGCCGGACGGGGTGTCGCGACCGAATCCTATCGTCGCGTCAGCGTTGCCGAGGCCCTGCAACCGCTGGCCTCGGCCGGGCTGGACTGATCAGGGCGAACCGCGTTCCGGCCGCCGGAACGCGCTGTCCGTGATCGGGCGAAGTCACTGAAGAAGATTTAGCAAGTCGGATAACCTGTGCTAGAGCGCTTCATTGTTAAATGGAATCAGTTCTGTTGGCTTAAACGGAGTCGGATGGTCGACCGGCCGGCGCGCGTCGTAGCCACGATCTACGGCCAAGCCGGCCGATCGATCAGGCGGCCCGTTTCAGCCAACCCGAAGGGCCGGGCATCTTTCCGCCATTCCCTGCGGCGTCGGTCTCGGCCGTACCTAAGGGTACGACGCTCGCCCGCCGCCTTTCCTGACGAAAACCTGCTCCGGCAGAACTGCTTCCATTTAACAATGAAACGCTCTAGAACGCCTGCGAACGACAGCAAAAAGACGGTTGCGACCCTGAATACACTCTCGGAAGCTGATGCTCGGGAGTGGGCAGCTCGTCACTCACAACACGTAACGGGATGTCAGATGTACGGCGATTCATCAGCTATTGCACCCTCGGTCGTCAACGTACTTGAGACCGCGCTGACGCCGGTCTTTCTTCTTGCCGGTACTGCAGGCATGCTCAATGTCGTAAGCACGCGACTTGCTCGAATTTCCGACCGTGCGAACGACGTCGCGGATATTGTCATTTCTGGCGAGAAGGCTTCGTCCGCCAGGTCCAGGCAATTGGCTTACCTACGTCGAAGGACGCTTGCGCTCGAAACTTCCGCGATTCTGGCTGGGGCGTCCGCGATTTTCACTTGCCTTTCCACGCTGGGACTCATGGCGGGTGCAATCCGTGAAGATTTTCGAGAAGCGATGCTGATCTGGCTCTTCAGCCTTTCAGTCATATTGCTGATGGGCGCTTTTGTAGCTTTCATGTACGAAATGATCAGTGCCGCCCGCAGCATGATGCGACAAATAGCCGATGACAAATCAGGTAGGAAGCTGCGCACCTCATCCGGGAAAACGGGTACCGACGAGTCCATCGGCTGAATTGCCCTCGGTGCCACCGGGCCAATTCAGGGGTTATTCTTGACGGCCTCCACGCCTGAGCAAGGATTTCTACCCGGTGTGAACACGGCATCAGCCTTGCCGAGTGAAGAGATGAAGCGATCGATATCCTGCGCTCGCCCCAGGCGTGTCGTCACTTCCTGACGAATATTCTTCAGCAAGGCCGGATGGTTCTCGCACAGCCACGAGACCTCCTTTTCCGCCTCACGCTTGAGCCCGGCTTCGCCATAGATGGCAGCCGCAATCGCGTGATATATCGGGTTGCTGGGTGCGGTTGTCTTGCCGATCCACATGACGGCTTCTTCGAGATCGTTGCCAAAATAGGAGCATAATGCGAGCCCGCTCTCGTAGTAGCTGAACATGCCGGGGTTGCGGAGTCTGGCCTCCGCGATCAATGGACAGCCCTTCGCCCAGTCTCCCGAGACAGCAAGCCTGTATCCATATTCTCCCATAAGCTCGGTGTCGTTGGGATTGAGTTTGATTGCCTTTTCACCGACCACCTTGCCTGCCTCGTATTGCTTGGAGAAGAACAGGGCGAACATCTCGGCTTGTAGGCCGCGCGTATTGTATGGGTCAAGCCGCACCGCGTGCCTCGCAGTATCCAGCGCATGCTGAAGATCCTGTGGAGAAACGGCTGCGTCATATGGCACGCGGAACCTGATATCCTCGAGATATGTCTGAGCCAACAGGGCCCACGCCGTTGCATATTCGGGATACCGCCTGACAGCCTTCTCCAGGCATTCCCTCACCTGCGGCAAAACATGTCGTTCGACATTTGTCCTGTATGCATAATAGGAAAGCGTGCAGGAATAGGCGGCCCAATCGTCAGGTGGATTGGCAATATTACGCATCGTATCGGCCTGGAAGATGACGCCGTAGCTCTGCACGAGCGTGGTTGCGACGCTGCTGGCGATGAGGGACTGCGCGCGAACCAGTTCGGATGCCTTGAGTGCGCCGCCAAAGCTATCCGCCCAGAGCACGGAACCGTCTTCCTGGTTTACGAACCGGATCCTGAGTTGAAAGGCATCACCTGCAATATCAACGCTTCCCGCAAGGACGAAACGGGGCGGCGGACCGGTTACAACACCGCCTTCCGTCGCCTGGAGGACGACAATTTCCTTGGATTTGGAAAGCTGTGCGACGATTTCCTGTGTGAGACCATTGGCGATCGATGAAGAGGAGCGGGTTTTCGCCATATCTTCCAGGCGCGTGACAAGGATGCGTGGAATCTCCGGGGATTTTGCTTGTTGGACGGGTGGTGAAGGAAGAAAGAACCAGACTGCAAATACAATGAGGGTGGCAACACTCAAGCCACCAATCAGTCCACGCCAGAAACTTGGTGATCCACTCTCTGAAGGCGCTGCCGTCAGGTGATCCGGGCCTGATGGCGCTACGGCGGGCGGCACTGCGGTGACGCATTCAATATTTGAGAACTGTGGGACGTAGCTCCCTTTCGGGATGTTGATCCGAACGCGGTCTGCGTTGCCGCCAGTCAGATAATACCGCTCGATTGCCCGACGCAAGTGGCCGGCGGCGATGCGAACAATCGGGTCGTGCTGCGCATCGAACGAAGCCTCGCGGCCGAACACCTCAACCGCAATCGAATAGGCCTTGATCCTGTCGCCGCGTCCCTGCAGGGCCTCTTCCACGATATAGGCGAGAAATCTGTGCTCTCTCTCGGTCGCCTCGAAGTCGGGACTGGAGACAATCTTCCTCATCTGGGCCCGACATTCATCGGCGCCTACAATTGCTTCCGGCACGATTGCGATAGCGTCTCTCATAGCACCCCCGTGCCAGATGCGATGGTCGCAACTTCCCCGAAGCCGCATCCCAGTCTGCTACCATCGTATATCTCATGATTGCATCTTAGCAACTGCTCAACGTGAATGCACAGCCAGGACCCGGCAGCGATACATCGACGTCATGCAATCGCGGCCGACATCCAACACTTTGAAACTATGTGCGGAATCCACGTAAGTTACATGGTTTACGTAGCGTCGCCGCCGCTCGACCGATAATCCTACGTCAGAACTGGGGAGGCTGATGGCGACAGAGAGCGAACTGGGGATCGGGCAAGGCAAAGCTCTGCAGGCGGCGGCCAAACGGTTCCCGCGATCCGAGTTCACGATTCGAAGGCTGCTCCACTCCAATGAAACTTTTCGCGAGCTTTGCGAGGAACTCGCCGACGCGGAAGCTGCGCTGGCCAACGTACCGGAAAGCGTAGCGGCGCTCCAGCAGGCGCGTGAGCGCGAATGGCAGGAGCTGGTGCAGGAACTGGTCAGCGAGGTCGAGCAGGCACTCAAGCGGTTTGAGATCGGACCCTGAGCTTGATCCAATTTATGCCGCGTGGCGCTGGTGAAACCGGTCGTCCCGCGGCCCACATGGAGAGGACGACATCGTGAAGACATTCACCAAAGATCGAATATCGACGGTGCGCAAGATCGGTGCCGGATGCGTAATCGCGGGCGGCTTGTTTTTCGGATTGCCCGCTCAGGCCCAGGATGCGATCGAGCCCGAGGCGAACGCTATCCTCAAAGCGATGACGGAACATCTGAAGTCGCTCAAGGAGTTCAGTGTCGATTACGACACCGATCATGAGGTCGTCGACGCCGACGGCCAGAAGCTGCAACTTAGCGCAACGGGCATGATCTCGCTGTCGCGGTCGTCAGGCTTCCTGATGACCCGGCAGGGACCGCTTGCCGACATGGAAGTCATCTTCGACGGCAAGACCATCACCCTTTTCGGCAAGGCACTGAACGTTTACGGCCAGCTCGACAGCCCCGGTCCGTCGATTGACGAAGCTGTCGGTGAGTTCCGGACGGCGACGGGTCTCGATGCGACCGGCGCGGATCTTCTGGCATCCGATCCCTATCCGGTGCTGACCGAAGGCGTCACCTCCGGACGCGTCGTCGGCGTCGGTTTCGTGGATGGCGTCGAATGCGACCACCTGGCGTTCCGCACCGATCTCGTCGATTGGCAGATCTGGATCAGCCATTCCGACAAGCCGCTTCCGGTCAAGTATGTGATTACCACGAAATGGGTGACCGGCGCGCCGCAATACACATTGCGGCTGAGCGGCTGGACCACCGACAAGATCGATCCCAAGCTGTTTTCATTCACCCCGCCGGCGGACGCCAAGCGCCTTGAATCCATCGAAGCCGACGAGACGGGCGAGATTGTGCTGGAGACAAGCAAATGACCATGAAGCAACAGATTCTCAAATATGTCTCGGCCGTAGCCGTCATCGCGGCCGTTCTTGTAACCGACAGCTGGATCGGCAGTCAATTTTCGTCATCCGGCCTGATCTTCACCCAGGCCGAGGCGAACCGTGTCGTCGTCAGGCGTACCGCGGTCGTCCGTGGCCCGGTTGTCAGGCCAGTCGGCGTGGCGCGGCGCACCACAAGACGCGTGATCCGCCGCTCGGCGATCTATGTCAACACGTTGCCCGGAGGGTGCGCGCGGACAACCGTCAGCGGCTACGCGGTGTGGGGATGCGGCGGCACCTATTACCAGTCCTACGGCGGCCGGTATGCGGTGGTCTACATCGATTGATCCGCGGCACCCGCCAGACGCTCGAGCCTATTTCTCTCAATCATAACCTCGAGGCGATCCTGACCGTTGCCGCCTTCATCTCCCGCTGAGCTGTCCCGAAGCGCGAAGCGTTTAATCCATCGAATAACAAAGGAGTACGCTAAATGTTGACGAAGCGAGATCTACTTCGATCCGCTGCGGTGATCGCCGCCGGCGCCGCGATTGCGCGGCCAGGCCTCTTGATGGCGCAGAGTCATCCTGGCATCATCGAGACCAAGGACATTGCCGAGGAAGGCTTCATCTACGGCTTGCCGCTCGTGATGAATTATGCGGTCATGCAGGAGTTCGCCGTAGACAGGAACTCGGGGCAGTTCAAGGCATCGTTCAACGAAATCAACAACATGCACAATGTCGCCACCCCGGACGACACAGCGGTGATCACCCCGAACAGCGACACGCCTTACTCGTTCCTCTGGCTGGATTTGCGCGCTGAACCGATGGTCGTCTCGGTGCCGACGGTCGATACGGACCGCTACTACTCGGTCCAACTCGTCGACGGCAACACCTACAATTATGGCTATATCGGCACGCGCGCCACGGGGTCCGAGCTGGGCGACTATCTAGTGGTCAGCCCGGATTGGAAGGGCGAGAAGCCCGCCGGAATCAAGAAGGTCTTCCGATCGACGACGCCGTTCTCGCTGGCGCTTATCCGCACCCAACTCTTCAACCCCGACGACATGCCGAACGTCGAGAAAATTCAGGCCGGTTACAAGGCGCAGCCGCTTTCTGCCTTCCTCAAACAACCCGCCCCGGCTGCCGCGCCCAAGATCGACTTCCTTCCTGCCACCACTGCCGGGATCAAGAAAAACTTCTTCCAGTATCTGGACGCAGCCCTGCAATTTGTTCCTGAGACGCCAAAGGACAGCGCGATACGCGCGAAACTCGCAAGCATTGGCATCGGTCCCGGAAAGACTTTCGATTTCAAGGAACTGTCGCTCGAACACAAAGCCGAAATCCTGGTGGCCATGAAGCAGGGCGACGACAAGGTCGACAAATGGCTGGCCAGCGGAAACAAAAACATCAACGGCTGGAACGTCGGCTCGTTCTTTGGCGACGAGGCTTTCTACAACGGCGATTGGCTGATGCGGGCAGGCGCCGCCAAGGGCGGTCTCTTGGGCAACGATGCCATAGAAGCGATGTACCCCTACACCCGAACGGACGCGAACGGCGCGCCGCTCGACGGCAGCAAGCACAACTACACCATCACCTTCGCACCCCGCCAGTTGCCGCCGGTGAATGCGTTCTGGTCGGTTACGATGTACGACGGCAAGAGCCAACTCCTGGTCAAGAATCCGATCAAACGCTACCTCATCAACTCTCCGATGTTGCCGGCGATGAACAAGAACGAGGATGGCTCGCTGACGCTATACATTCAAAAGGACAGCCCCGGTGCGGATAAGGAAGCAAATTGGCTTCCTGCACCGGATGACAAAATCTATCTCGTGCTGCGCCTGTATTGGCCGAAAACAGAAGCGCCTTCGATCCTGCCGGCGGGCGAAGGGACATGGCAGCCACCCGGTATCAAGGTGGCGTAATAATCATCCCCCGACCATGCCGATGCGTGGTGCAGGATACGGATTTTCGAGTTCGGGGAGATGTTGTCGGAGGGAGCGCCCTTCTATTCAGTGGATAGATGGGCGGCCCACATCGATTTTATTTCGGCGTGTGCTTCGGTCGAACGTGGTATCATTTCGGTTGATTTTGCCGGCAATTCCTCGAACGATCATATGTGAGCAAATTGCCAGAAGGCGGGACCATGAAAAATACCTTCGCCAATCATTCGGTCGGGCTTGCGATGCTGGCGCTGGCATCCGGCCTTGCCAGCCAGGCCCTTGCCCAGGAGGGCGACACCGACCTGGCCAAGAAACTGAGCAATCCGGTGGCGGCGATGATCAGCGTGCCGCTGCAGTTCAACTACGACCAGGGTTATGGGCCGGATGACGGCTATCGCGCGGTCCTCAACATCCAGCCCGTCGTTCCCATCTCCCTCACCGAAGACTGGAACGTCATTTCGCGCACCATCGTCCCTGTGATCCAGCAGAACGACATCGTCGGGCCGTCTGGCACGCAGTTCGGCATGGGCGACATCACCCAGAGCTTCTTCTTCTCGCCGTCCGATCCGGGTCCGAGCGGCATCATCTGGGGCGTTGGCCCGGTCTTCCTGCTGCCGGTTGCCACCGACGAGATGCTGGGTTCGGAAAAATTCGGCATCGGCCCGACGGCTGTCGTGCTGAAGCAGATGGGCGGCTGGACGATCGGCGGCCTCGGCAACCACATCTGGTCGGTGGCGGGCGACGATTCGCGGCCGGACATCAGCTCGACCTTCCTGCAGCCCTTCGTTTCCTACACGACCCCGACGGCCTGGACGTTTTCGCTCAACACCGAAAGCACCTATGACTGGAAAAACGACCAATGGTCGGTGCCGGTTAATCTCGTGGTTTCCAAGCTGGTGAAATTCGGCGACCAACCGGTCAGCCTGTTTGCCGGCGCCCGCTACTGGGCGGAGACGCCGGAAGGCGGACCGGAGGGCGTCGCTTTCCGCGCCGGCCTCACATTCCTGTTTCCAAAGTAAGCCAAGGTCGTCACCTGCAGGGACGACAGGCGCCTAAAGCAAGAAGGACTGCCCAATGACTAAATATCACAAACTGGGTTTGGCGGCGGCGATCGCCATGATGCTCGGCTCGACCGCGCTTGCCGCGGATGTTTCGCCGCTTGTCATGCCGCAAACGGCGCCGGAGGACAGCACGGAAGACTGGTCTTTCGCCGCCTCTCCCTATTTCTGGGGTGCGGGCCTGTCGGGCAAGGTCTCGCAGTTCGGCTTGCCGACCATCAAGGTCGATTCGAGCTTCAGCGACATATTCCAGAACCTCGACTTCGCCTTCATGGGGGCGGCCGAACTGCGCCATGAGCGCTTCAGCGTCATCGGCGACTTCATGTATATCAAGCTCTCGGCCGATGCCGATACGCCGTTCGGCCTGCTGACCAAGGAAGTCGACGTGCAATCGGAAACCGTTACCGGATTGCTCGGCGTCGGTTATGCGGTGCTCGATGGCGACCGGGGCCATCTCGATGTGGTCGCCGGCATACGGGTGTGGTCCGTCGATACGACGATATCCCTCAATGGCGGTTTCCTCGACGGGCGCTCGACGAGCGACGGCGCGACCTGGGTCGATGGCATGGGCGGCTTTCGCGGCAAGTATGCACTGACGGAAGAATGGTTCATCTCCGGATGGGGTCTGGTCGGCACCGGCGGCGCCAATGTGGATTGGGATGTCGCCGCCAACATTGGCTACCAGTTCAACGACACGATCTCGGCGGTGGCGGGCTACCGGGCGCTCGGCGTGAACTATCGCAATGACGGTTTTGTCTTCGACACGGTCCAGCAGGGGCCGATCCTCGGCATGACCGTGAAGTTCTGAACTTCAACATGATACAACAGGGAGAAGCGACCATGCGGTATTCGACAGACATGCGCAACAGGCGTCTTGCGTTGGCAGGCGTGGCGGTGATGGCTCTTTTTTTCGCAACCGGCTTTTCCCACACCGCGCGAAGTCAGGAATCGGTAAGCACCGATATAGGGGACATCGACAAGGACAAAGCCGCGCGGGTCTTCCCGAAGAAGCGCGCCTATTCCCCCTATGCTGACCGGGATTTTCCCACGCGCCCATTTTTCGGCGACACACATTTGCACACCGCATTTTCGATGGATGCTGGAGCCTTTGGAGCAAAGTTGGGCCCACGGGACGCCTATCGGTTCGCGCGAGGTGAGCAGATTACCGCTTCAATGGGCGAACCGGTAAAACTGTCGCGGCCGCTGGATTTCCTGGTCGTCGCCGATCATTCCGACAATATGGGTTTCTTTCCGGATCTGTTTGCTGGCAAGCCTGAAATTCTCGCCAATCCAACCGGCAAGAAATGGTACGACATGCTCAAGTCCGGCAACGGTGCCCAGGCAGCGATTGAAATCATCGTCGCGTTCTCGCACGGCACATTTCCCAAGGAGATCATGTATTTTCCCGGCACGACCGCTTATCGCGGCGCCTGGCAGGTGACGATCGCGGCGGCCGAGGCCTATAACGAGCCGCAACGCTTCACGGCGTTTATCGGGTACGAATGGACCTCGAATACCAACGGCAACAACCTGCACCGCAATGTCATTTTTCGCGACAATGGCGATAAGGCAAGCCAGGTCGAGCCGTTTACGGTCTATCCGCCCTATGGCAGCGACAATCCCGTGGAACTCTGGAAGTGGATGGCGGCTTACGAGGCCAAGACGGGCGGCAGGGTGCTGGCCATCGCGCACAACGGCAACCTGAGCAGCGGCTTGATGTTCCCGACGGTCGAGGAATTCGGCAAGAAGATCAGCAAGGAATATGTCGAAACGCGGGCGAAGTGGGAACGCCTTTACGAGACATCGCAAACCAAGGGGGCGGGGGAGAGCCATCCTTACTTGTCGCCGAACGATGAGTTCGCCGATTTCGAAATCTGGGACAAGGGCAACCTCGACGGCAGCATTCCCAAGACGAAGGAAATGCTGGAGTTCGAATATGCCCGTTCGGCGTTGAAGAATGGCCTGAAGCTTGAAAAGGAGTTTGGCACCAATCCATACAAATTCGGCCTGGTCAGCAGCAGCGACGCCCATACCGGTCTCAGCGCCATGGAAGAGGAAAACTTCTTCGGCAAGACCACGCCGCAGGAGCCGAGCCCGGAGCGCATCTCGGCAACCTTTGTCGACAACAAGCAGACCGGCGTCAAAATCATGGATTGGGAGGTTTCAGCCGCCGGTTATGCCGCCGTGTGGGCCAAGGAAAATACGCGCGCATCCCTGTGGGATGCGATGCAGCGGAAAGAAACCTATTCAACGAGCGGTCCACGCATGACGGTCCGCTTCTTCGGCGGCTGGGATTTCGAGGCAAAGGACGCCCAAAATCGTCTGCCGGCGGAAATCGGCTATTCCAAGGGCGTTCCTATGGGCGGTGATCTTATCGATCCGCCAGAGGGCAAGGTTCCGACATTCCTCGTCGCGGCGCTCAAGGACCCGATCGGGGCAAATCTCGACCGATACCAGATCGTCAAGGGTTGGCTCGACAAGGACGGCAACGCCCAGGAAAAGGTCTACGACGTTGCATGGTCAGGAGACCGAAAGCCGGATGCAAACACCGGAAAGCTTCCGCCTGTCGGCGATACCGTCGATTTGAAGACGGCCACCTGGACCAATTCGATTGGGTCACCCGAACTTATCACGGTCTGGAAGGATCCGGATTTCGACCCGAGCCAACGGGCGTTCTATTATGGCCGCGTGATCGAAATACCGACCCCTCGTTGGACCGCATACGACGCCGTCCGATTTGGAGTGACCCCATTGCCGGGCACGAAGATGACCCTGCAGGAACGTGCCATCACCTCGCCGATCTGGTACAATCCATCATGATCGATCGGGCATGCAGGACGTCGATGGATCCAGCCGTGGCGGCAAGATTGTCCGCCGCGGCCATCCTGCTCCCATTCCTGGCGTCGCCGGCATTGGTGCTTGTTATGGAGATCGCGCAATCGGGGGGATTGGCATGACGCTGATTGGAAAAATCATCCGCGAACCGCTGGCGCAATTCCTGATCCTGGGGGCCGTTGTCTTCGGCGCCTACTCCGCACTCGACACGTCGCCGCCGTCGGCGGATGTGCAGGTCATCGAGGTGGGGCAAGGCCAACTGGACCAGATGTTCCAGACATTTTCCCGAACCTGGCAACGGCCGCCGACGGAAGCGGAGTTCAAGGGGCTGGTCGATGGGTATGTGAAGGAGGAAGTCTTCTACCGCGAAGGCAAGAAGATGGGCCTCGACGAGAATGACACCATCTTTCGCCGGCGCATGCAGCAGAAGCTGGAATTCCTGCTTGAGCCCGACAGCGAGGAACTGACGCCCAAGGCAGGTGAGCTCGAAGCGTATTTCAAGCTTCATGCCGAGACATACAAGGCGGCAGCGATGCTGGAATTCGAGCAGTTGTTCTTCCGAAGCGACGCGTCAGGAGATGCAGGGGAACTGGCCGCCGCGCAAGCACTCGAAAAACTCAAGGCTGATCCCAAGGCAGCCGAAACCACATTGATCAGCGATCCCACGATCCTGCCGCCAACGATGGCGCTTTCAGGCGCTGACATGATCGCATCCAACTTCGGCGATGCCTTCGCCAAGGCGGTGATGCAGGCACCAATGGATCAATGGTCCGGTCCTGTGCGGTCCACGTTCGGGGTGCATCTGGTTCGCCCTGCAAAAAGGGTCGCCGCTTCGACGCCCGCACTCGATGCCGTCCGCGCCGCCGTGCAGGGCGATTGGGAAGCGTCGAGGCGCCGCGAGATCGCCGACCGGCGCTATGAGGAGATGAAGAAGAATTATGAGGTGCGGGTGAACCTGCCTTCCAACATGCCGGCCACGCCCATCAAGACAGCGGGTGTGAAATGATCCGGTTGGTCATCTTCACAATCATTTCATTGTTGCTGGCCCTGCCAGCGGCCGCGCACGAACTGCGGCCGGCCTATCTGGAGATCAATGAAGTCGCGGCGGAGCGCTATGCCATAACCTGGAAGGTTCCAGCGCGCGGCGAGATGAAGATGGCGCTCTATGCGAAGATGCCCGATGGATGCAGGCCGGTGACCGAACCGGCGGGCGGCTATGTCGAGGCTGCTTACGTGACGCGCTGGCAATCGATCTGCGAGGGCGGCCTCGCCGGCAGGACCATCTCGATCGACGGTCTGTCCTCGACTTATACCGATGCGCTCGTAAGGATCACCAATCTGGCCGGGACCCACCAGACCAGCCGGATATCGCCCGATTTCCCAGACATGGTGGTGGCTGCTGCTCCGACCGCTATCGACACTGCCCGTACCTACTTTCTGCTCGGCATGGAACACATCATGCTGGGCTTCGACCACCTGCTTTTCGTGTTCGCCCTGTTGCTGCTGATCCGCCGGCCCCGCGCCCTGCTGCTGACCATTACCTCCTTCACGATAGCGCATTCGATCACGCTTGCCTTCGCGACGATGGGCATCGCCGCGGTGCCGCAGCCGCCGATCGAGGCGCTGATAGCCCTCAGCATCATGTTCGTTGCCTCCGAGATCATTCGCAGCAACCGGGGCCGCCAGGACCTTTCAAGCCGCTATCCCTGGCTGATCAGCTTCATCTTCGGCCTGCTGCATGGATTCGGCTTCGGTGGCGCGCTTCGCGACATCGGGCTGCCACAGACCGATGTGCCACTTGCGCTTCTCACCTTCAATCTCGGCGTCGAAGCCGGCCAATTGATCTTCGTGGGCTTGGCGCTTGCAGCTTTGGCTTGCATCCGGCTGCTGATGGTTCATGATCTATCGCGGCTGCGCTTCTGGCTTGCCTATTTGATCGGCACAGTGTCGGCTTTTTGGTTCGTCCAGCGTGTGGTGGGGTTTTAAGGGCGAATTGATGTTGCAGGGGAGCAAGGGACGATGATCATTCGAATGGCGACACGTGGTTTGTCGCTCGTACCTCTAATTCGCAATCTTCTGCTCGTGCTGTTCTGCGCGTTCGTGGCATTGCCGGCGAAAGCGCAGACGCCCGCCGCTCCGCCGGTCGACAAGCTCCAGGCCCTGATGAAGCTGATGGATGACCCCGATATCCGTAAATGGGTCGAAAGCCAGAAGCCGGCGGATAAGGTGGCTGCACCAGCCGTTGTGAAGCCTGACGGCATGGAAGTTTGGGACAGCAGGGCGCGGGTGAAGTTTCGCAGCGCAGCGGCGGGATTTCCCATCCTCATGTCCGAATATTCGGCGGCCTCCTCACGCGTGATAGCCGAGGCGCGTTCGCGCGGCATGATGCCGGGGATCGTCTACCTGTCCCTCATCCTGCTTGCCGCAGCCGCCGGCGAATGGGCCCTGCGCCGGTTCGTGCGCGTCCGGGAGGACGCCACGCTAGTAACCATGATCAACCGCGAACTGGTGGCGGCCGCAGCCTTTGCTGCCATTACTGTCGCCCTGTTCTTCGTCGCCGACTGGCCGCCGTTGCTGAGAGCCGTTTTGCGATCCTATCTGATCGCGGCCCTCCTGTTCCGATTCGTCCTGGCCGTGAGCCGCATCCTCGTCGCTGCCGGCAGTCTTTCGCCAGCGATGTATCGCAGAACGCTTGCGTTCTTCGGCGTGCTTCTCCTCGCTCAGGCAACGGGTATGCTCACCGTGCCAATGGGCATCAATCCCAACGCGGTTCAGGCGCTGTCCTTCATCGTCTCCTTGGCGCTGATTGCCATTTTCATCGAGGCCGTATGGAAGCAGCCCACGGAAGATTCATCCGTCCGGACAAAGGTGCTGCAGACGGTCTTTCTGGTCGCAATCTGGGTGATCTGGGCGATGGGCTTCCATCTCCTGTGCTGGATCGGCCTGTTTGCGCTCTTCCTGCCTAAAGTCCTCGGGTCGATGGAGCATCTCGCCCGTGCCTTCACGCTCGCCCATTGGCCCGACAGGCCGGCTAACAGTCTGAAATCAGTGCTGATCGTATATGGCGTCAGGACAATCGTGCTCGCTGCCGCGATCGGTTGGCTAGCCTTTGTCTGGAGGAGCAATGCGCTGAATGACCCGACAGCCGGATCGGTCAGCAACACGATCGTTTCAGGTCTTCTCAAAAGCGTTGGGGTGCTGCTTGCCGCCGATTTCGGCTGGCGCGTGTGCAAGGCGCTGATCGAGAAGAAGCTCGCCTCCGTAAGCGGCGATGAACCACTGGCGCCGGAAGAAGCCGCGCGTCGGGCCAGGATCAGGACATTGCTGCCGATCTTCCGCAATGCGCTCGCCGCTATACTCCTGCTGGTGACCATCCTCACTGTGCTGTCGGAGATGGGGGTCGAGATCGGGCCGCTGATCGCCGGTGCCGGCATCTTCGGCGTCGCGATCGGCTTCGGGTCGCAAACCCTGGTCAAGGACGTGATATCGGGCGTCTTCTACCTGATGGACGATGCCTTCCGGGTCGGCGAATATATCCAGAGCGGCAGCTATATGGGAACGGTGGAATCCTTCAGCCTCAGGTCGGTGCGGCTCCGCCATCATCGCGGGCCAGTCTTCACCGTGCCCTTCGGTGAGCTCGGCGCCGTGCAGAACATGAGCCGCGACTGGGTGATCGACAAGTTCCGCCTGCGGGTCACCTTCGATGCCGATATCGCCAAGGCAAAGAAATTGACGAAGGTGGTTGGCGCGGAACTGCTCGCCGACGAAGAGCTTGGACCGCTCATCATAGAGACGGTGAAGATGAAGGGTGTCGAGCAGATCAACGAATATGGCGTCGAACTCGGCTTCGCCTTCAGCACCAAGCCCGGCAGCCAGGCCATGGTTCGCCGCCGGGCCTATGCGATGCTCCGCAAGACCTTCGCGGAGAACGGCATCAACTTCGCCCAGCCGACGGTGCAGGTCGGCGGTGACGACAAGCCCGAAGCGGCAGCGGCCGCAATGCTGAAACTGGCCGAACAGCGCAAGCAGGCTGAAGCAGCCGGTGGGGGAGGTGAAGGAACATGAAACCTCACCACCATTTCGAGGAACCATATGGTCACCAAGACGACATTCAATCCAGTGTAGTGACCGGCAGCAATGTATATCGATCAGCAGTGAACCGAAGGGAGCGAGGTAACATGTTGTACAGATCCATGATCTCTACGCTTATCCTGGCGGGCATGGCATCGGTTGCCGCCGCCGCCGATCTCGTCATCTCGATGCCGAATTGGCCATCGGGACAGGCGACGGCGAATATAATCAAGGTCGCGATCAAGGCGGAGTTCAACCTCGATGCCGAGGTCAAGGAAATGGGCGCGCTCAATTCCTTCGCGGGGCTCGAGGCGGGCACCGTTGCGATCCATCCCGAGGTCTGGCGGCCCAATTACGATGATATCATCCGGCGCTATGTGACGGAGAAGAAGGTCGCCGTGCTGACCGGCCACTCCGTGTCGGCCTGGCAGGGGTTGTGCGCGACCGATGCCGCCGAAAAGCTCGGCATCAAGTCTGTCGAGGATCTTGAAAATCCGCAGAAATCCAGGGCGCTCGACACTGATGGCGACGGCAAGGGCGAGATCTGGATCGGGGCCACCGCGTGGCTATCGACCGGCATCGAGCGCGTTCGGGCCAACAGCTACGGCTATGCGAAGGATGTCACGCTGGTGGAGGCCGAGGAAGACGTCGCCATGGCGGCCGTTGATGCGGCGAATGCGACCGGCCAGCCAATGGTGTTTTATTGCTACAGCCCGCATCATCTGTTCAAGCTGCACAAGATCAGCCGGATCACCGAACCTGCATTCGATGCGGCGAAATGGAAGATCGCCGATCCGGGCGATCCGCTCTGGATATCCAAATCGAACGCGCCGGTCGCCTGGGATGCCGCCCGCTTTCACATCGCCTATGGAGCGGCCTTCGGCAAGGCGCATCCCGACATTGCAAGCTTCCTGGAAAAAATCGACTTCACCGAGGAAGAGGTGAGCCAGATGAGCTACGCTCTTCAAGTGGAACGGCAGGTACCGCTCGAATATGCTACCAAATGGGTGGAAGATCGGAAATCACGCGTCAATGGGTGGGCAAAGCCATGAGCAAGGACAGCACGATGGCCACCCGCCGCACGTTCCTGCGTATGACGCTCGCGGCGACGGCCGCGCTTGCCCTCCCCACACCGGCAATGCCGGCCCAGCAGGCGATGGCGAAGACGCAGATCTACGATCCCAAGAGCCGCAAATGGGTCAATTACGATAGCCGCAAGGCGCGCGAATATTACAACCGCAACAAGAAGCAGCCTCCCGAGGCCTTCCGCATGCAGGTCGTCAAGTTCCGCACCGCTGAAAAAGCCGGCACGATCATCATCGACGGCAACCAGCATTATCTTTATCTGGTGCAGCCCGGCGGCACGGCGATCCGGTATGGCATCGGCGTCGGACGCGACGGCTTCGGCTGGGCCGGCAGGGTTCGCATCGGACGCATGGCGGAATGGCCGACCTGGACGCCACCGGCGGAAATGGTCGCGCGCGACGAGAAGGCGCGCAAATGGGCTGGCGGCATGCCGGGCGGTCCGGACAATCCTCTCGGCGCGCGCGCGCTTTATCTCTACGAGGGTGACCAGGATACGATCTACCGCATCCACGGCACGCCGGAGCCGTGGACGATCGGGCTCGACGTATCCTCGGGATGCATCCGCTTGCGCAACGACGACATTACCGACCTGCATTCACGCATCGAAGTTGGCGCCAAGGTCATTGTGCTGATGCAGGGCGCGGCCCTCTACAAGGGCGTGTAAACGAAATCATCGGAGGACAGGAACATGCAGTCTATTCTCTCGAACGCCACGACACGGCATCGGCTCATTCTGGCATTGGCTTGCCTTCTGCCGCTTGCCGCCTGCCAAAGCGCGCCGGCACCTGACGCCATGGCGCGTACCACGACCGAGGTCGCGCCGGCCGACCTGCAACTGCTTTGCGCCAGTGCTGCGGCGACCGCCGCCAAGGCCGACAGCGCCAAGACGCTGCCGATCAGCTCGAGCAGGGTCGATGACACGACCTATGCGGTGAAGGTCGATGCGGCGGGTACGAAATACGATTGCACGGTCGGCGCCGACGGTACGGTCAAAACCGTGATGCCCGCGGCATGAGGAGCGCCGGGCAACAGGCGAACCCCGGCCAGTTCAGACCGGAACGGCCTCACGAGGTGTTTGCGGTGATGAACAGTCTGCGCAATCCGCGCCTTGCCGCGATCTATCTTTCACTCGTCACTTCGAGTGGAACCGCGGAGGAAATCGAGGAGGCCCGCCGGTTGATAGCGGGCGCCTCGACCGGGAAGGATTGACGCGCCTGACGCCGTTGGCAACCGCTACCGGCGCTTCACTTTCGAATTGAGGATTGGCAATTGGTATGTCTTTCTGTTTCTCGCGGCTGGCGGGCGAGGTTTAGGCACCTCGCGGTATTGGCAGCCCTGTTTGCGGCGCTATCGGGGGTGTTGGCGGGATGCAGCGGCACTCCGAAAGACGTTCTGACGCCGGTTGCCGATACATCTCCCAATTCCAGCAAAGTCGACATGCTTATCGCCACCACGCGCGCGCGATCGAAGAATACCGGGGAAATGTACACGGGTGAGCGGGCGCCGCTGGCCTCGTTTGCGGAGATCACCGTCTCCATTCCTCCGGAGAAAGCGAGGAAGGTCGGTGAGGTCTCCTGGCCCAAGAAGCTTCCATCCAATCCGCAGACCGACTTCGCGACGTTGAAGGCGGACGAAATCGATGTCGAGGCTGCCAAGGTGTGGCTGAAGGCGTCTGTCGTCAAGAGCCCCGACCGCAGCGTGCTGGTGTTCATACACGGGTTCAACAACCGGTTCGAAGACTCCGTCTATCGCTTCGCGCAGATCATCCACGATTCCAACGTCAAGAGCGCACCCATTCTCGTGACCTGGCCGTCGAGAGGAAGCGTTCTCGCTTACGGTTACGACCGCGAGAGCACGAATTACACGCGGAATGCTCTCGAAAATCTGTTTCAGTACCTGAAGGAAGATCCTGACGTTCATGAAGTGAACATCCTCGCCCATTCGATGGGGAATTGGCTGACGCTCGAAGCCTTGCGGCAGATGGCGATTCGCAACGACGGCCTCCCCGCCAAATTCAAGAATGTCATGCTCGCGGCACCGGATGTCGATGTCGATGTGTTCCGGTCGCAGATCGTCGATATGGGAACACCGCATCCGCAATTCACATTGTTCGTCTCGCGCGACGATCGCGCGCTGGCTGTCTCGCGACGGGTCTGGGGCGATGTCGAGCGGCTGGGATCCATCGATCCGGAGCAGGCGCCGTACAAGCAGGAACTGGCGGACAACAAGATCAACGTGGTTGACCTCACGAAGATGAAGGCGATGGACAGCCTCCACCACGGCAAATTCGCGGAGTCTCCGGAGATCGTCCAGCTCATCGGAACACGCATGTCCGATGGGCAGACGCTGACCGATAGCAGGGTCAGCGTCGGAGACAAGATTCTCGCAGGGACGACCAAGGCGGCCCTGGTGGCCGGAAGTACGACCGGTCTGGTACTCAGCGCCCCGGTCGCCGTGATCGATCCCGTAACGCGCGACAACTATTCCCATCAGGTGACGGACCTCACCGGCAAGGTAAAGGCGGTTCCGGACTGCAAGCCGGATGTGCCGGCGCTGGATTGCAAGCCCATTCAGTCCTCCAACCGGTAGAAGGCAACGATTAACGCTCGACTTCAAAAGCTCTGGTCATTGCCGCGCGATTGGGACATTGTACCTTGAACTGTTGGTGTTAATAGAATGAAGAAGTTCTTCAATCACCCGCTGACTGTACGCGTAATCGCTGCGCTTATCTCCGCTTACATGTACTTCGTACTCGTGACGAGCCGTGTGCAGGTGGTAACTGTTGTGCCCGCTCCTTTGATCCTCGGGCCGGTTGTTCTCGCGAGTTGGCATCAACAGATTCCAATGCTACCCATTATGAACCGTCCCAATCCTGCCAAATTGTTTGCACTTGTCGCCGCCAGCCGCGCGGGCGTCGTCATTCGCAAGGTCGCTATCTGGTTTGGCATTGACGCCGTGGAGGGCTCACGCCGTCGCGGCGGTTTCGTCGGCGCGCGAACGCTCATCCGCGCGGCGCGTAGCGGCCATTCCCTTTACATAACGCCTGACGGCTCGCACGGGCCCGCGCGGATCGCCAAGGAAGGCGCAACCCAGATAGCCCGGCTTGCGCGCCTGCCGCTTATCCCCTGCGCGGCATGGCCGGTGCGGGGCAAGACTTTCAATACGTGGGACCGTTTCCGGCTTCCCTATCCGTTTGGAACCATCCGCGTTGCCTATGGCGAACCGCTGCAGACGCTCACGCCGGCTGAGTTGGGTGATGCGTTGGACGCACTCACCGCCCATGTACAGGAAATAACCACGAATTCAAAAGGCTAAGGCCGGCCGACTTGGGGTACCGGGTGAGTACGGATGGCGAATACACAGCGTGAACACGATCACAGGAACAATAGTCCCGGCGTCACGTTTAGACCAATGGCAACACAGCATCTTCCGTAATCGTTCAACGGGAGGAATTCCAATGAAGAGGCTTTTGGTCAGCATACTTGCCGCTGTCATGACGACCGCCAGCGTGGCCGTTGCGGAAGCGGACATGCGCGGCGGCAACAATGAGATCGGCCGCAATTTCAACGATCGTGGCGGTGAATACGAGTATCAGGACGGCTACTGGCGCTATGGCTATCGGGGCCACCGCCACTGGCGGCGGCACTATTGGCGCGGCGACCGCGTCTATGTCAGCGGCCGTAGAAACGGCTGTTACCGCCTGAAGGTGAACAGATGGGGCGAGGTGCGCTACAAGCTGCGCCGCGCTTGTCGTTGGTGAGAGCGGCGAGGCGGCTTTGCTGGCCGCCAACCCATCGGCAATCCCGGCAAATCCATCAATCCACCACGTAAGTTACGTGGTTTACGTATCCCTGCAACCGCGCCACCGCTAGCTTATCTCCAATAAACGGGGTCGATGACGACCGTCGCGGGCCAATGAAGGCGGCTTCCGCGGGCGGAATCTGCGACCCGAACCTCCCGTGCGAGTTCAAGAATCGATAGCAATTGCAAGGCGGCGGCACGTGAGCCGAAACAGGAGGAACGAGAATGTTGAGGGGTAGATTTGTCTGGGCGGCGATCCTGATCGCCTTCGTGGCATGCAGCGGATTGGCAAGGGCTCAGACGCTGAGCTACGCCGACGCGGTCACCAAGCTCGCCGACGACTGCGGCGCCGACATCAAAAAGCTCTGCAAGGGGCTCAACCTCGGCGGCGGCCGCATCGCGAGTTGCCTGCAGGAAAAGTCCGCCAAGGTCTCGTCCACCTGCAAAGGCACGATCGCTGTGGTCTTCAGTTCGATCGGTACGCGCCAGCAGGCGCAGGCGTCCTACAAGAAGATCTGCAAGGGCGACATCGCGCGCCGCTGCAAAGGCATCAAGGGCGATGGCTATGTTCTCGCCTGCCTCAACAAGCCCAACAAGCACATCAGCGATGAATGCGCTCAGACGATGACCGATGCAGGCTGGAGGTAAGACAATGAAACAATTCGGAGCAAAAATACTGGCGGCTGTACTCGCGATGACCCTGCTGCCTGGCCTCGCGGCTGCCCAGGAGGTCTCCCGAGAGCGGATCGTGACGGGGTTGAACAAGCTGACCGCGGCCGCGCCCATCATCGATGTCGAGGTACTCCGGCAGGAAGCCTTGAACAGCGGCGGCACGGAAATGTCGGGCCTGCCCAACTGGAGCAAGATCGAAAAGCTGCCGCAGATGGTGGTCGAGATCGACTTCGAGAACAACTCGGTTGCGATCGAGCCGAAGTCCTATCGAACCCTCGGCATGATCGCCGACGCCCTGCATCATCCGAATCTCTGGGCCTACAAATTCCTGATCATCGGTCACTCCAGTTCGACTGGTGGTGAAAAGCGCAATATGGAACTGAGCGAACAGCGGGCAGCGGCAATTCGGGAGGCTCTGGCTACCACCTTCGCCATCGATCCAGGGCGGCTTTATGCCATCGGCGTCGGACAATCCTTCCCGATTCCAGGGTCTGATTCAAAAGCCGCCGCCAACAGGCGCGTCCAGCTCGTCAATCTCGGTATTTTCAGGAAGTAGTCCCGGATTTGACATGAAGGCAGGCGGACTGGCCCTACCAAACTGGACATTCCGTTTCCGATACGTGATAGTTGCAAAAGGGTCGGTTATTCCCGGGGGGTGAGATGGATTTATCTATTATTGACGTAGGCCTTGTCACGAAGCTTCTTCTTCTGCTGCTGATCGGCATGGGACCTAAGATCGCCCTTGTGCCCTTCCTTGAAATGACGCAGAAATTCGACGGCCCGACCAAGGCCAAGATCGGCCGTCAGATGGTGCTGACGGCCACCATCACGGCGCTTATCCTTCTTGCTACCGGTGCGCTGCTGATGCGTCTCCTGCACATCAGCGGGGGCGCGGTCGCGATTGCAGGCGGCATCGTGCTCACACTGCTGGCGCTCAAGATGGCGGCTGGCCCGACCGAGAAGCATCATGACGACGATCTGGGCGCTCCGGTCGATCCCGAGAAGATCGCGGTCTTTCCCCTCGCCATTCCCTATCTGCTCAATCCGGTCGGCATTACCGTGCTGATCATCGCGTCCGATGAAATTGTCTCGGTTGCGAGCGCCGCACTTGTGGTGGGCCTTGTCCTCATTGTCGCGGCCTTCGACTATCTGGTGTTTACCAATATCGATGTCCTTGCCAAGCGCATGAAGCCCGCGAGCCTCATCATCTCCGAGGTCGTCTTCGGCATTCTGCTGACGGCCGTTGCAGTGACGCTGGTCATCAGCGGCCTCAGCCAACTGGGCATCATCTCCGCGAGCGCCGCACACTGACTTCGCGCCAGTCCGGTCCGGCAAGGCATTCCGCCAGGCCGGACCAGCCAAGACCATAGTAGTCAAGTTATGGGGAGCCAGCCGTGGCCGCCGACGACATCCAGACAGAACCCGCACCAGCTGCCAAGACCGGAAACCCGTTGCGAAAAGTCGCGCTGGTCATCATCTTGCTGGCACTGATCCTGTTCGTGCTCTCGGTGTTCATGGAACGCCGCACGCCATCTTCGACCCAGGCGCAGGTCCAGGCCTATGTCGTCGGCATTGCACCCGAGGTGACGGGGCGCGTGATCGAGGTCGGCGTGGATGACAATTCTCTCGTGCAGCCAGACCAGATCTTGTTCCGCATCGATCCGACGAAATACCAGATCGCCGTTGATGAAGCCAAGGCGAGGCTCGAATCCGTCGGCCAGTCGATCGGCGCTTCGGTCGCCAATGTCGATGCCGCCCAGGCGCGCGTCGTCGAGGCACGCGGCATTCGCGACAACAAGCGCGATGTCTATGCCCGGTCCGAGGTGCTGGTGAAGAAAAAGGTCTTCACCCAGGCGAAGCTGGATGACGTAAAGGCGGAACTCGACCAGACCGAGGCGACAGTGGTCGCCGCGGAGGCCGATCTCGTCAGGACCCAGCAGGAACTGGGGCCCGCCGGCCAGGATAATCCCAAGCTCAAGGAAGCACTTGCCGCTCTCGAGCGTGCCGAGACCGATCTTCTCAGAACCACAGTGCGAGCGCCGTCCGAGGGCGTGGTCACCAATCTCCAGCTTTCCGTCGGCAAAGTCGTCAGCGCCGGCCAGTCGGCCATGACATTCATCGATATCGGGACTGTGTGGATTTCGGCCGCCTTCAAGGAAAACAGCCTCGAGAACACGAAGGTCGGCAACAGGGCCGAAGTGCTTTTTGACGCGCTTCCCGGACAGCTCTTCACGGCGACCGTCGAAAGTGTTGGCCTCGGCGTTTCGCAGTCCAATACCGATCCGAGCACCGGCCTTCCGACGATCCGAAACGACACGGGCTGGGTGCAGGAAGCACAACGCTTTCCGATCCGGCTGACACTCGACGGAGGCCGGCCAAAAGGCGTGCGCTATGGATCGCAGGCAACGGTCCTCATCTATACCGGCGACAATCCGGTGACCAATGCCTGGGGTGCAATGTGGATCCGCATCATGTCGGTCCTGACCTATGTCGGGTAGCGCCGATCAACTGTCCCCCACCGCACTGGCACTTGCCAGGCAGCGGCGCAAGGGATGGCGCGTGGCGATCGCTGTCTCGATCGGGTTGACCTTTGCCGTATGGATCGGCGCCATCATACCGTTTCTCGGGCCGCTCTTTGCAGCACAGTTCCTGCTGTCGAGTTCCAGACCCCTGGGCCTCGGCCAGACGCTGGGGGCGGCGATCCTGATTTTCGTCGCCGGCATGTTCTTCATGCTGTTGACCACGATCTTCTCCGATCGCCACATCGCCTTCCTGCTGCTGCTCGGGCTGATCTACTTCCTGTGCTTCTTCATGCAGGCCCTCGGCAAGGGCGGAGCCGCCATCTTTCTCATCCTCATCGTGGCGATCATCGTGCCGCTCATCGGCGTGCTGAATACCGAACTGGCGGGATCCATCCTTTCGATCCTGACCACTGCGGTCGTCACCGGTACCATCCTCATGTGGCTGGCGCATCTGCTCGTCCCCGAACCAGCCGGAGAGGCGCCAGGCGCGGTGGAGGCACCTGCTTCGTCCAATCCCTATTGGAAAGCGTCGGCCAACACGGCAATCCTGTTGATTGCGGTGACAGTCTGCATGGTCAATGATCAGCTCGCGTCGGCGATGGTCATTCCGATCACCGTGGCGTCGATGCTCGGCCAGCTGGATATCGTCGCCAGCCGCGGCACGGCATTCGGGCTCATCATCGTCAATGTGTTGGGCGGCGTCATCGCCTCGGTCGCCTTTGCCATTCTGGACCTGCGGCCCAACCTGTTCTTCATGGCGGTCATCGTATTGGTCGTTGCGCTGTTGCTTGGAGGTCGCGCCGCGGCGGAAACCAAGGAGGCGAAAGTGTTTGCCGGCGCGCTTACCACCTTCCTGATTCTCTTTGGGCTGGGCGTGTCGCCAATTCCAGGAAGTGCGGCCGAATCCTTCAGCACCCGGATCATCTATGTCACGGGGGCAATCATGTACGCCTTCCTGCTGGCGGCGCTGCTATGGCCGCGCGCAAGGCGGACGGAGCCCGCCGGCGCCGGTTGACTGACGCTCGAAACTGACAATGAGGACAATCTTTGGCGCCCGGCGTTGCTCATACATTGTCCTCAACTCCGGCAATCGCAGACATTATGTCGTCGCCAGGACGTGGGGAAACGCTTCCAAGCTTTGGATTTCTTCAGTCACATCAACGCAATTCACGATTGACGTTGATGTCGATCCCGGGGCTGGGCAGGCGACATTTACCTGGTGGGCAAAGACCTCCAAGAGCAATCTTTGACGGTCTTGCGGTCACCGTCTAATCGGGGTACGCACTTTTAAAAATCAAGGTAGGCGGGATGTTTGAAAATTTCGTAGGGATATTGGCCGACACGCGAGTGGGCTCTACTGCACTCGGAACGGGGCTGCAGATTGGCGCCAGCGCGGAGTTCCTTGGTGAAATTCTGTATCCAGAGGTGTCCACCTCGCATCGTCACCTCTATCGAACGGTACGGGATCTAACCTATTCCGACGTTCTCTCTGATGGCAAAATCGTCCTCGATGCCTTGGATGGATTTTTTTCCGACCCGCTGTGGGATTCAAGAACGCATTACATATTCGACATCAAATATCACGATCTCGGGATTGTGCCGACGCATCCAGGAGCGATCGGCGCCTGCCCGCTGCTGTTAGAATACTTGCTGGCCAGAAACTTCAAGATCATCCATCTCAACCGCAGAAACAAGTTGGCGGCCACGCTCTCGCAGGAGGTCGCGGTGAGTACTGGTCTATTTCATTCAAACCAAGGAGAAATATCGAACGCAGAGGTGTATCTTGATATCGATCGCTTGATTGCTGATGTTACTGGTAGAGAGAGAGCCTACGATCAGGTTTCTGCATGGCTGCGCGGCCATGGCAATGTCGTCGAAGTCCAGTATGAGGCGCTTTTCCTTGATGAGCATCGGATCGACTTGGGGCAGATCCTGCAGCGTCAGTTTGGGCTGAAAGCAAGTTTTTTACCGCGATTGAAGCGGCTTTCATCTGTAAGCAATGTCCGAGTCAAGAATGCGGACGAAATAAAGTCGGGCCTTTCCGCAGTAACCGAAGCGAAGCATGTCGCAGCGGCATTGGAGCCATACGCGAGAGAGGGAGCGCAAACGCCGTCGTCGGAAGGGGCAAAAAGGCCCATATTTATCACTGGAGCCCCGAATACAGTTGAAGAAATCGTCCAGGCGTATCGCTCGGCAGAGGATGTCAATGCGCTGTGTTTCACGTCCAGTATTCCCCTCACCAGATTATCGGATGCGGACGTGAAGAAACATCAGATGCTTATCGGCAATGCTGGGTTGCATTTTGCGCGCAGATTGGGGGAGCATTGTCTGACGGCGGTTATGTTGCGAGACCCTACACAACGCACCTTAGAGGCATATCGCAACCTTGTTCGGGACGGCGAGACGGAGCTTGCATTAATCGATTTCCTTCAAAACCGCCACATGCAGTGGGCATGCGACAATGCGATGTCCTGGATGTTGGTCCACGACGCCTCCGTTACGGCTCGCCGGGATAGGCCGTACCGAGACTGGACCGACGTCCAGCTCGAGGAACAGGCGCTTTCGGCTTTGCACCAGGTCAATTTAATAGGCTTTGCGCACGAGGGTATGGAATTTCTTACCCGCATCGGCGAGTTGACCGGCTTAATGATACCAAGTGTTAGCAGCCTTAGCGCCGTGAATTCTTCTGCATCCGATCACGAAATAGAACTGATACGTAGGCTGAACCGCGTCGATCAGCGCGTCTATGAGGAGGCAATCAAAATGAAGGACGAGATTTGGAACCGGACGAGGAATATGGTGGCAACGCATCGGCCGACTAATCAATTCGCCCGATCACCGGACGCGTTAGCGTCATAGGGTATCCTTCTCTCGTCTTGAGGTCTTGGACCAAGTCTTCTGGAAAACAACAAGCCCGCCAGCACCCATGTCACCTCGTTGCTCGTCTGAGAACGTGTTATCGAATCTAGCCATTACTGCCTTCGCCCAGTCGGGCAGCGACCACTTTCCGACGCCAATAAAGTTGTTCATCACCTGCGTGGTGAGTGCGTTTATCAAATCTTTCGGGACAGAATGGGGGACAATCCTGACTGACAGATGAGCGTCCGACGCAATCTTTTCGAGGTAGGAGCGAGCAAATAGCCATTTGTCGTCGAAATTCTTAAGCGCCTGCGCGGACTTGTCCGTCCCCTTTCTGGTTTCCCACTGCCAGGCGAAAGACTTCATGATGGCTAACTCTTGTTCCCCCAAGCCCGGTCGCACCTCCGCGTCGGCAATCATGGTTTGGAAGGCGAGTTTGGTGAGCGCCCACCCAGGCTCAAGCGGCTCCATAAATATGGCCTCTCCGCCAACTTTTAGACCGCGAGAGATGTTTTGAAGTGCGATCAGCGGATCGAATAGATGGTGAAGGATTGAGCCGCCCACCACCAGATCGAAGGTGTTCGGAACTAGTTTGATGCTGTGAAGATCCGCACAGGAGACCGCCAGCCTGGACGTGTCGATGTCACGCTGTTCCACTTCTCTCTTGAGGATCGCCAGAATGTGCTCACTGATATCTGTGGCGAGTATGGTGCTTTCCGGCAAGAGGTCGAAAAGTGCTATAATGGAATTCCCCGATCCTGACCCGACGTCGAGAATGATAGGGTGCTTAGGGAGCCTGGAAAGTGCCGCTATCTGGGGTTTAAGATTCTTCTTGGTAAGTTCGGGGTTGAACCACTGCTGGTGGTACTTGTCGGCCTCCTCAAGGAATTGGCTGCCGACCCCCGGTTTGGCCAAATCGATGAATCCTTCAGGCGCTCGAATGCCATCGTAAGCGTTGCCAAGTTTCTGGCCTAAGTCGACCAAGCGATCATTGAAAAAACGCTGAGCATCGAGAAACATCGGCATTCTCCATTCGGGGTTGAATGAGGATTAGCCCTGCAGTTTGACGAAGGTCAAGCCAAATGCAAACGCATGTTGCGATAATCTGTCCGCGATGCGCTGGCCGCATCTCGAAGTTCCGCGCACAACCGCTGGGGTTTTGGCCCATATTCACCAGGGTTCACTGAAATTCACGGTCTTATGTAGCAAGCACACCAAGGGTGCCGAGCCACACAAAGCCATCTCAAGGGAGATGGTATGTTACCGCACATTATAGCAGCGCTGCTTTTCGCAGCTTTAGGTAATCATTGTGATGTCTGGAATGAGCGCTGCGTCGAACCACTCCGGACCAATCATTTCATCAGCGGAAACCATGCTCGCGACGGATACTCTGTTTGTAAATTCAAAGGCGAAAAGGACAATCTTGCTGGGTTCATTTTTGCTCATCTGGGTAAACCGATAAGACGCCATAAAGACGACGAAGAGTCTCGTGTTGTGGGCGGCCCATTCGGAAAAAAGCTCGACGGGAATGAATGTCTGGAGTGGTGTTATCGTGTCCATGTTGGGCAAGAGTATTTTCGCGCCCCCATTTTTAGCCGCGACTCCGGCAATCAAAGGTTCAGTAAGTTCAACGACCTTCGCCAAGAAATCATCTTCGTTAGTCACCAGCCAATTGCTCTGCATGTAGCACTGAACAGCGGGCATGTTGCCAACGTTGGTAAGAGCAAATCTAACCTTACCGCCCTTGAAGACGTTCTGATCCACCCCGTCAATCCGTTCAACGGCCAACATCTTATCAATTCGAGGATCGTCAAGACGCAGCCAGGGGCGATTTTCCGTAACGAAATGTTCTCTCCCTTGGGCAACGGAAGCCAACGCGGCTTTCGTCGTTTCGCGGGCTTCATGGAAAGTTCTTCGTACATAAAACAGGCCGAGGATAGCGATAGGGATGCTTACAAGCGAGGCGAAGAACATCATCTTCGCCCATATCGCCATATCCTGTTGGGCTTGCAAATCTGCCTGGGTGGATTGCTTGGTGTAATAGGTCTGAAGCTCATCCGAGACGCATCCGGCGGCCTCAGCAGGAGGTCGGTTGACGCAGATGCGCTCTATACGCTTTTGGGCTTCGCGCTTGTCCTCATCGGCGTTGTCTTGGTAACGGGCATAAACCTGATGTATTTCGGCATAATCTGAGATCACAGAGTGAAATACGAACCCCGACGTTATGATGAAAAGGCAACCGACTATGGTTGCAAGTGTATATTCGAGGACCCTATCGCCATTAGACATTGAAGTAAGAACGCCGCTGTGAATTTGCCCCTAGAGAGCTTATTCCGCACGTTTACCTCTTTTTCGTCAACTCCTATTTGCGCCCGCTTCTCAACTAGCGCGGCGTAGATGACTCCCTGTTGGTGCTTTTGCTACCTAAGACCGGAAATTCGCATACCTTCGGAGTATGTGCCGGATGGACCGGCACCCACCTCTATTCTAAGACCTGTTGCCGAGCCGCCAGCACGTCCGCGTGCACTTATTTGGGCGCCAACGATGTGAACTGGCGCCGTTTCGATAATGTCAGCCAACTCCGATAACGTGTCCGCAAGATCTGCGTGTGTCACAGTTTCCTCCATGGTGAGTTCCAAATCGAACCACAAATAGAAGAGCGAGACGAGCGCGCGACGAGGATCATCGGCTATTGGCCCTGACCGATAACCACAAAACATCGATTGAAGGCTCCCATTTCGGGGGCCTTTCTTTTCAAGGATCATCATCATGAACCGCAGTGCTTTGTTTACAACGCAGTGCGAGCCTCGCTGTTCGCCGGCAAGCTGACTCAGGATCCGGTGACTGGCATGGAAGCCATCCTCGACGCCAGCGCACTGAAGCCGCAATCGCCATCCTTCGGGATGAGCAAGTCCCCCGGAAGGAACTAGAACGCGTATGGGCAGCTACTGACCAGCAAATCGCGGATCTTCGGGACGAAACAAATCGGCTGCGCGCGCAGTATACCGATACTTACAATCTTCGTGATGCAAATGCCAAGATGAGGGAGCGCGTCGATCGCCTGGAGCGAAACAAACTCGGTCATTGACCCCCAGAAAATGACCAAAGTTTGATTGGACCTGTGGAACACTACATAAAATAGGCTCGTAGGTTCGGAAGATACTGAAAATATCGGAGTTGGTTGGTGGAGCTAAGCGGGATCGAACCGCTGGCCTCTACATTGCGAACGTAGCGCTCTCCCAGCTGAGCTATAGCCCCACACGACCTTAGCGGTCGTCAAATAGATAGCACGCGTCGCGGAAAATTCAATCGATATGGCGGACAAATTTATGTCGGCATGTCTCGCGGGGCCCGTGCGCGGACATTGCTTCGCCACGCAAATAAGCTATTCATGCGTCGTCCCAACCAGCCGAGGAGAAGGCATTGGCAGCCGCATTCGGAACATCGGGCCTGCGCGGGCCCGCGACGGATTTCACGGGAAGGGTCTGCATGGCCTATGTGACCGCCTTTCTCGAACGATGCGGCGAGGCATCCGGCCGGACCGCCTATGTCGGGGCCGATCTGCGTGATTCCAGTCCCCGCATATCAGGCCAGTGCCTGGCGGCCATCAAGGCGGCCGGATGGACGCCCGTCTGGGCCGGCAACGTGCCGACGCCGGCGCTTGCGGCCTATGCCATGGCCCGCTCGGCGCCAGCGATCATGATCACCGGCAGCCACATTCCCGAGACCTATAACGGCATCAAGTTCTACCGTCCGGATGGCGAATTCCTCAAGGACGACGAGGCGCCGGTACGGGTGCGTGCCGAAGCGATCCTCGCCGAAGGCCGCGATGTCGCGGCAATCGAGCCCGGCGCGCCGCTCGCCGATGTCGCCGGAAGTTATGTCCGCCGCTATGTCGATGCCTTCGGCCCGGATGCGCTGGCCGGCCTCAGGATCGGTATAGATCTTCATTCCGCCGTCGGCCGCGATCTGACCGCCGGCATCTTCGAGGGGCTCGGCGCGTCGTGCCATGCGTTCCGCCGCGTCGAACATTTCATCGCCGTCGATACCGAGGCGCTGGACCCCGACGATATCGCCCGCGCGAGAAAAATCATTTCCGATGAGAAGCTCGATGCCGTGGTCTCCACCGATGGCGATGGCGACCGGCCGCTGGTCATCGACGAGACGGGCCGCCAGATCAACGGCGATGTGCTCGGTGTCCTGACATCCAGGCTGATCGGTACGAAGACGGTGGTCACGCCGCTGTCCTCCACCAGTGCGATCGAGCAGTCCGGCTGGTTCGAAACGGTCGCGCGCACCCGCATCGGATCGCCCTATGTCGTCGCGGCGATGGCGTCCGCCACCCTTCATCCGGTCGCCGGCTTCGAGGCCAATGGCGGCTTCCTGCTGGGCGACGATGTGGTGCTCGCCAAGGGCACGCTCACGGCGCTGCCGACCCGCGACGCGATCCTGCCCGCTGTCGCCTCCTTGGTACTTGCGAGAAAGGAAGGCCTCACGCTTTCGGCGCTCGCGGCGACGCTGCCGCCGCGCTTCATGAAGGCCGATCGCGTCAAGGACGTCGCTGCCGACAAGGCCAGGATCTTCCTCGGCGAGATCGAGATGTCGCGCACCTTCCGCCGGAATTTCGACGCCCGCGTTGCCGATCCCATAGAAATCTCGACGCTCGATGGTGTCCGCATGGCATTCGCCAATGGCGACACGGTGCATTTCCGCCAGTCGGGCAATGCGCCCGAAATGCGAATCTATGTGGAGACCGGCTCGGTGGAAGCGACCGACACGCTGCTGGGCGAACTGATCGAAAAGCTGCAATCGGCCTTCTGACCGGATTGCGAGGGGAATGGAATGATCGAGATCCGTGATGCGCAAGCCGGCGACCTCGCCGACTGGATGCCGCTCTGGCAGGGCTATCTTGATTTCTACGAGGTCGATATCGCGCCCGATATCACCATGGCCACATGGGCGCGCATCCTCGATCCGATGAACCCGCTGACCTCACGGGTGGCGCTGGTGGGCGGCAATATGATCGGCTTTGCCAACCACCACACGCACCTGACGACCTGGGACGCGCGCCCGACCTGCTATTTCGAGGATATGTTTGTCTCGTCCACCGCGCGCGGCCTCGGCGTCGGCCGGGCGTTGATCGACGATCTCGTCGCACGCGGCAAGGAGCGCGATTGGGTCTCGATCTACTGGATCACCGCCGAGAAGAACAAGACCGCGCAGAAGCTCTACGACACCTATGTCGGCAAGGATGAGTTCATCCGCTACAGCATCAATCTCTAGGACCGCCGCAGCACCCAGCCCAGCGCGGCCGCGATGGCGATGGCGAGGAGGGGCCACTGAGCCCAGAATTCGCCGTGCCAGCTGAAAAGGTTGATGGTCACGATGGTGGCGGCGGCGATGATGGCAAGTGCCATTGTTCTTGGCCGCCCGCTCAGGCTCCGGGACCAGATGAGGGCGGCTGCAATGGCCATGCCCATCACCGGCCACCGGGCCCAGAATTCGCCCTGCCAGGTCAGGAGGTTGATCACGAGGACGATCGCCGAGGCGACGCCGAGGAAACCCATGATTCTGTTGCTGAAGGGTATGCGCCTTGGCGGGGTTGAATCGCGCGCAACTCGCCCGAACTGCTCCTGCATCGGCGGCTGCGATGGCGTAGCGTCGGAAGGCTTCTGGTGGGCATGACCGGTATCGCCGACGCGAACGGCATAGCTCGGGATCGCCTCGTTGATATTCTTGACCGAGAGGGGCCCAAGAAAATCGAAAGCGACGGCGACCTTATTGCGCACCTGATCGTAGACGGTATTGGAAATCACGATGCCGCCTGGCTCGGCCTGGCTCTGCAGTCGTGCCGCGATATTGACGCCATCGCCGTAGATATCATTGTCCTGTTCGATGACATCGCCGAGATTGATGCCGATACGGAACTGCATGCGGCGCTCGGCGGGATGGGGCTCGTTCCGGCCGGCAATATCGTTCTGGATATCGATCGCCGCGCGCAACGCCTCGACGACGCTCGGGAATTCCGCAATCAGCCCGTCGCCCCAGGTATTGACGACGCGGCCGCCATGCAGGCCGATCACCGCGCGCATCGAATCGCGATAGCGCTGCAACGTCGCGAGCGTGCCTTCCTCGTCAACCCCCATCATGCGGGAATAATCCTGAACGTCGGCCGACATGATGGTGGTAAGCTTGCGCCTGGTCTCGGTCTCGGTCATCGTCGCCCCTCGCGGCACCACAATCGCACGAAGCAAATATGGTACAGGCTGTCGAGGAATGGAAGGAGGCGGAGCTCAAGTTTTCCGCATCGATCGAGCGTGCGGCTGTGCTGCGCCATCAATTCTTCCCTTTTTCGAACCAGACAGGCCGAAATCTCATCCAGCTTCCAAGGACATGATCCGAATGAACCGCATCGTTACCGCTCTTCTCATGGCCGCGATCGCCGGCACTGCGATCGCCGATCCCGTGCCGGTGACCAACACCACCAAGCGGCCATACAAGGAGGGCAAGGTCTACTGTAACGACGCCAAGCTGAGCAAGCCGTCGAAGGGCGAGAATATCGCCTGCTACAATCACGACGCCTGCTATTCCGACCCGCAGGGCAGGAGCCGCAAGGATTGCGACGAAGGCTATCTGCGCGACATGAAGCTCGCCGGTGTCAACCCGACCATGGCCTTGATCCGGTTCAAGGCCGTGCGCAACTGGGGCGAGGCCTCCTGGGATCGCAGCCGCAAGAACGACGAGTGGTAGGCGAAGACGTTGTGAAGGTCAGGAACTCGGCCTGCCGCGCCAAGCCTCTATCTTGCGCTCGACCCAGTAGATCGCATTGACCGTCGGCCTGCGCAGGAAGGTGACGTCCTGCGCCAGCAGCAGCAGGCCGAGCGGTACCATCCAGAAACCGAGGATGGGCAGGAAGCCGACGCAGCCGAACAACACCAGCAGCACGCCGGCAACCAGCCGCAACAGGCGCAGTTCGGGCTTCCGGATCCAGCCGACGAAGCGTCCCATCCAGCCGGGCATCTTTGCCTGGTATCTCTCGACGATCCTGTCGAGGTGGTCGTGGTCGCGCGTCGTCATTGTCTCTCCATGCCGGGTGACCGATGGGCTGTAAGTGGATATTGCGGCGCCGGACTTCCAGCCATGCGCCGATATTGTGTAACGCCGGTGGGCGGACTTTGGTTCTTGCGACCTCTGGCTCGAGCGATGATTCCAGCCCACGGCGCATATTTTCGGTGCACGAATTAAATCTGTCCTCCAGCCAATCGGTGCTATGCTGTGCGACTGCGCGCGATGGTGCGGGCATTTTTCAAGATCGGATACTTTCATGAACATTCCCGCTTGGGTCCAGCCCGCCTTTTTTGGCGCGGTGGTTGGCGCCGCAGCACTTGCAATTGTGGGATTCTCATCATGGGGCGGCTGGGTAACCCGCTCGTCCGCCGCCAAATTCTCGGTCAGTGAGACTGCGACTGGCGTTGCCACGGCCCTCATGCCATATTGCGTTGCCAAGTCGAAGAGCGACCCGGCATCGGCCACGGTGCTTGCTGAACTGAAGGCCGCTACGGGCTACAATCGCCGTGGCGTGCTCGAAAAGGCCGGCTGGGCGACCCCGCTCGGCGGCGACAAGCCGAACACATTGCTGGCCGCGGCTTGCGAAGCCGAACTCGGCAAGCCAGTATAAGGAATCATCAGCAGGAGGAATACCCCATGGCAAAAGGTCAGATTCGCGGCAACAAGGAAACGCGAAAACCCAAGAAGGACAAGAGCGTCGTCAAGACTGTCTCGACCGAGGGATCGCAGGTCAAGCTTGCCGGCAGCACGACGCCGATCGGCAAGAAGAAGTAGCAATCGCTGAGTCCCCGGGCGGCCTCTTAGGTCGTCCGGGAAAACCGCAAGACCGGATGCCTATGACGCGTCAGGTCCGGCGCCGTCGTTCTTGTCGAGCGCCGCGTCGAGATCGTCGCGTGTGATGTTGAGATATTGCCTGATCGCCGATGCCACCCCGATCGCGGGCACTTCGAGCGTGGTCGAGGTCTGGCGGAATGCCGCGAAGGACAGGCCCTCGATCAATTCCTCCTCCACGCTCAGCCGGTAAGCACCCGCTGGCAGTTCCGGCCCATGCGCGCCTATGGCGAAGGGATGCTTGAACGTAACCACGGAATCGGCGGAACGATTGGTCATGGCCTACGATGCTTTCTTCGGAGTGTTGAGGATTTTCAACGCGCGGTCCGCCGTCTTGACGTGCAGGCCGACCATTTTCCACGAAGCGAATTCCGCCGGCACGCCGCTGAACACGTGATAGATCGTCCATGTGCCGTTCGGCTCGACGCGCCGGCCAAAGCTGTAGCCACCCGCTTCGCCGGAGACCGGCGTTGCCCTCTCCCGGAATTGCCGGGCAGCCTGTTCGTAGCCGGCGCTGGTGACAGTATCCGGAGCCTGCGCGGCCGGCTTGGCCTTCAAAGCCAGGCCGAGGGCGGTTTCCGCGGTCACGCCCCGCTGGAACTGGCCGATCAGGAACTGGGCGCCGTCGCGGCGCTTCCTGCGATCATCCGGATCATCGCCATTGGCGAGGCCGGCGCGATCGAGAATGCGCTCCAGCATGGTCAGATCGGTCTCGGTGAAATATTGTTTGAATCGGGAAGGCATGCCGTCTTCCTTTTGCTCTAGCCGCATGTTTTCGAGGTGCCGCTGGATAAGCTGTCAATACGGCGATATTAGGTTTTCGCCTCGCTGAATACGGCCAATCCATGATTATCCGTCGATTGCAAAAATAAAGATGCAATTCGCGGCCGCATGGACAAATTCATGGTCCGGGAAATACTTTTCATGATATTATCGACCGATCCCGAAAAACTTAAGATAGCAGGATTCCAGATGTCGATATCATTTCCAAATCGCAGCCGCAGCTATGACGATTCTGAAAGGCGCGTTCGATTCATGGGCTATGACGGCATGTTCGAGGTCAAGTTCTTCATCGGGATCGACACGCTCGCAAAGGCTCTGGCGGCAAAGCTTTCCAGCGAAAAGGAGGCTCTCTCGGCCTTCGACGATCTCCGCAAGAAAATCCTCGAAGCCGCCGAGCGGGTCTACGGCAAGAGCAAGCGCAACAACATGTTCATCCTGACCGCCGCCGACATTCACTAAGCGGTGATCGAGCCGGATTGACGCGACCTGCTACCCGCCGATGACCTGCTCGACCATGGACAGATGCAGTTGCGGACCAGACCATGGATAATCGTCGAGGATCGCCTCGTTGAGCACAACACCGAGGCCGGGCTCCTTCGACGGGATCACGTGGCCATCCCGCCATTCGATCTTCTTCTCGAGCAGCGTCTCGTGGAAACCATCGAATTGCTTGATCGCCTCGATGATGAGGAAATTCGGCAGTGTCGTCGCGAGCTGGATATTGGCGGCGGCGACGATCGGGCCGCAATAGCAATGCGGTGCGACCTGGATGTGGAAGGCCTCCGCCATCGCCGCGATCTTCTTGGTTTCCAGTATGCCGCCGGAGCGGCCGAGATCGGGCTGCAGGATTGTCGCCGCGCGCATTTCGATGACGCGGGCGAATTCGAACTTGGTGGTCAGCCGCTCGCCGGTGGCGATGGGGATGGAGGTGCCGCGCGCGACCTGCGCCATGACCTCGGGCATATCCGGCGGCACCGGCTCCTCGAACCACAGCGGATCGTATTTTTCCAGCGCGCGGGCCATGCGCAGAGCCCCCGACGCGGTGAACTGGCCATGCGTGCCGAACAGGATGTCGGCCCTGGTGCCGACGGCTTCGCGCACCGCCTTCACCATGCGTTCGGAGAGGTCGATATCGATCAGCCGCGGTTGGTGGCCATCATAGATCGTATAGGGGCCGGCGGGATCGAACTTGACCGCGTTGAAGCCTTCCTTGACATATTCAAGCGCGGTGGCGGCAGCCATATCCGGGTCGTTATAGACGTTCTTCGTGCCGGCGAGATCGGCGGGCACCACGCTGCCGGATTTCGGATAGAGATAGGTATAGGTCCTGAGCCGTTCATGCACCTGCCCGCCGAGCAGCTTGTAGACCGGCTTGCCGGCCTCCTTGCCGATAATATCCCAGCAGGCGATTTCGAGTGCCGAGAAGCAACCCATCATGGTCACGTCGGGGCGTTGCGTGAAACCCGAGGAATAGCAGTTGCGGAAGAACGTCTCGATATCGTGCGGATCGCGGCCGACGAGATAGCGCGCGGCGCAATCCTCGATCAGCTTGGCGGTGAGATGCGGATCGAAGGTCGCGTTATAGGCCTCGCCATAGCCGACGACATTGCCATCCGTCGTCAGCTTGACGAAGATGAAATAGGGGCCGCCAAAGCCCGCCTCGTTGGCCACGACCCAGGTCTTCACATCCTTGATCTTCATGAAATCCGTCTCCCTTGAAAGCGGCTTACCTGTAGCCGATTTCATGAGCGCGTGCACGCCGGGAACCGTCAGGAAGAAGGCGGAATTTGAACCGGGCGCCAGAGAATGAAAAGGATGGAAGATGTGCATAACGCAACATCGGGCTTGCGATGCGGGTGCGCATCCGGTTCGATTCCCGTGACAGGAGAACGCGATGAGCGAACCATCCATCAAACTCGAAGCCAGCTGGAAAGCGGCTCTGGCCGGTGAATTCTCAGCACCCTATATGGCCGCCCTCAAAACCTTCCTGCTCGAGGAGAAAAATCGCGGCAAGGTCATCTTTCCGCGCGGACCTGAATATTTTCGCGCGCTCGATCTCACGCCGCTCGGCAAGGTCAAGGTGGTGATCCTCGGCCAGGATCCCTATCACGGCGACGGGCAGGCGCATGGCCTGTGCTTCTCGGTGCAGCCCGGCGTGCGCATTCCGCCGTCGCTGGTCAATATCTACAAGGAAATGGCCGAGGATCTCGGCATTCCACCCGCCCGTCACGGCCATCTCGAACATTGGGCGAAGCAGGGCGTTCTGCTGCTCAACAGTGTGCTGACGGTGGAACGCTCGCTCGCCGCCTCGCATCAGGGCAAGGGCTGGGAGCGGTTCACCGATGCCGTGATCGCCCGCGTCAACGAGCAGGAAAGCCCGGCCGTGTTCATGCTCTGGGGCTCCTACGCCCAGAAGAAGGCCGCCTTCGTCGATCCGCACAAGCACCTGATCCTCAAGGCGCCGCATCCCTCGCCGCTCTCGGCGCATAACGGTTTCTTTGGCTCGAAGCACTTTTCAAGGGCCAACCGGTTCCTCGAGTCGAAAGGGCTCGCGCCGATTGATTGGGCCTTGCCGGAGAAGCCTTGAGCTCCGGTGCCTCGCGCCAGAAGGCCCCGCCCCAAACCCCTCCCCACAAGGGGGAGGGGCTTAACCCGCCGCACTGTCTCGGCCCACTCGACGTCGTGCAAGCCATACCGTTCTCGGTGCAATATCTCGACGGAAGCTTGGGGCAGGCGGTCACCACGGATTGGCCCCTCCCCCTTGTGGGGAGGGGTGCGGGGCGGGGTCTTCAAGCCCAGAGCGAAATTTTTCATGAATAAATTCAACGTCTTATTCGATCCAAAAGAAAATATCTCGCCATTTCCCCTGAATTCTTCCATTCTCCCAGCACTATTCCCTTCAATATCAATCCCTTACGCGAAAAAATCCACACGCTCTCCGGCGACCTTATAATCATCCCCGTTCCGTATCGGCTACACCTTGAGGCGTCAGGGCGAGGCGGGACCGGTGACCGGCATGGAGAAGCGACGTAAGTCTCCATGCAGGGCGTCCGCGAGAAGGGCCAGTCCTCTGGGGACGGCGGCCGAAAGGCTGAGTTTCGCCCCGGACGTGCGCTGTAGCGCACACATTATCGTTCTCCAGTCCCGAAAGGATGGAGATACGGGGGCAGTGCTGGCGAGTTCGGGGATGGAGACACCGTTTGACGGGGCACGGCGACGTGTCTTAACGGCCCGTTCCACAGGCGGGCCTATTACCTCGGCACGGAGACGTGCCCCGGCCGATCCTCTTTGCCCAAGGCGAAGGGATCGGGGACGTGCATGGTCAAACCACGGGGCGGAACCGCCCGCGTGAACGAAGAGGCGTGTTTTGGAGGGAGCGAAGATATTGCCGATGAATTCCCCCAAAACACCCAAACCCCGCGAATTCCAGCCTCATTGGCCCGAACAATCTTTACACTTTTACCCGTCCGGGATATGCGGGCGCACATGAGCACTGAAAACCGCACGCCCCTGTCCCATATCCGCAATTTCTCGATCGTGGCCCATATCGATCACGGCAAGTCGACGCTGGCCGATCGCCTGATCCAGACCACCGGCGGCCTGGCCGATCGTGAAATGTCCGAGCAGGTGCTCGACAACATGGATATCGAGAAGGAGCGCGGCATCACCATCAAGGCGCAGACCGTGCGCCTGCATTATCTCGCCAACAATGGCGAGAAATATGTGCTGAACCTGATGGACACACCGGGCCATGTCGACTTCGCCTATGAGGTCTCCCGCTCGCTGGCCGCCTGCGAGGGCTCGCTGCTGGTCGTCGATGCGTCCCAGGGCGTCGAAGCCCAGACGCTCGCCAATGTCTACCAGGCGCTCGATGCCAATCACGAGATCGTCACGGTCCTCAACAAGATCGACCTGCCGGCCGCCGAACCCGATCGCATCAAGCAGCAGATCGAGGACGTGATCGGCCTCGATGCCTCCGATGCCGTGATGATCTCGGCAAAGACCGGGCTCGGTATTCCCGATGTACTGGAAGCCATCGTCCACCGCCTGCCGCCGCCGAAATCCGGCGATGCCAATGCCCCCCTCAAGGTCATGCTGGTCGATAGCTGGTACGATACCTATCTTGGCGTCATGGTTCTGGTGCGCGTCATCGATGGCGTCCTGAAGAAGGGTCAGGTCATCCGCATGATGGGCACCGATGCCAAATACAGCATCGAGCGTGTCGGCGTGCTGACCCCGAAAATGGTCGCCATCGATGAACTCGGCCCGGGCGAGGTCGGCTTCATCACCGCCTCGATCAAGGAAGTTGCCGATACCCGCGTCGGTGACACGATCACCGAGGACAAGCGTCCCACCGCACAGGCTCTGCCGGGCTTCAAGCCCGCCCAGCCGGTGGTGTTCTGCGGCCTGTTCCCGGTCGATGCCGCCGATTTCGAGGACCTGCGCGCTGCCATGGGCAAGCTTCGCCTCAACGACGCGTCGTTTTCCTTCGAAATGGAGAGCTCGGCCGCACTCGGCTTCGGTTTCCGCTGTGGCTTCCTCGGCCTGCTGCATCTCGAAATCATCCAGGAACGGCTGGAGCGCGAGTTCAATCTCGACCTGATCGCCACCGCGCCATCGGTTATCTACAAGCTCAGCATGACCGACGGTTCAGAGCGCGAGCTGCACAATCCCGCCGACATGCCCGATGTCGTCAAGATCAAGGACATCCAGGAACCCTGGATCCGCGCCACGATCATGACGCCGGACGATTATCTCGGCTCGGTGCTGAAGCTCTGCCAGGATCGCCGCGGCATTCAGGTCGAGCTCACCTATGCCGGCGCCCGCGCCATGGTGACCTACGACCTGCCGCTCAACGAAGTCGTCTTCGATTTCTACGACCGGCTGAAGTCGATCTCCAAGGGCTACGCCTCCTTCGACTACCACCTGACCGACTATCAGGAAGGCAACCTGGTGAAGATGTCGATCATGGTCAATGGCGAGCCGGTCGATGCGCTCTCCATGCTTGTCCACCGCTCGGCAGCGGAAAAGCGCGGCCGCGACATGTGCGAGAAGCTGAAGGACCTGATCCCGCGCCACATGTTCAAGATCCCGATCCAGGCGGCCATCGGCGGCAACGTCATCGCCCGCGAAACGATCTCCGCCATGCGCAAGGACGTGACCGCCAAATGCTACGGCGGCGACGCCACCCGCAAGCGCAAGCTGCTCGACAAGCAGAAAGAGGGCAAGAAGCGCATGCGCCAGTTCGGCAAGGTGGATATTCCGCAGGAGGCGTTTATTGCAGCGCTGAGGATGAGTGATGAGTAGTGGGGGAAGAGGCAGAAGTCACTGTCTCCATCGTCGGCTTCGTCGCAGAAGGTCAACCTAACTTCGTCGAATTCGTGCTTCATGACGCACTCGGTGAAAAATGGCTCTTCCATGATAAAGTTCCGATAGTCAGCGAACTGTATCTTGACGAGCGCTCAAGTTACCCCGTGCCTGCTGTGGTGCGCTGCACGATCGTAGGGCGGTACATCGATGGAGCCGGGCGCCCATTGGCCGTGATCGATACGGGCCAACTCGACCACGTCGAGGAACTCGCCGGCGAAAAAGTCTTTACAGTGCGCGCGGATCAGCTTTCACTTCCGAAGTATCATGCGAAGTCTTGTGACGATCTCAGGCTGAAAGCCTATGCTCTGACCGACCTTGAGGGCGCGCAGGCAGAGCTCTGGTTCCAGTCGCAGCGCGTTGCAGCACGCATTGGATTTGCTGCTGCCAAGCGATGGGCCTATGTGGTTCTTCCCGATTTGGCGATCATTGCAATAGGCCTCAAGCATCTGGGGGAACCTAGCGGGGGTGCTATCTACAAAGATCGAATGTTCGTCGCCTTCGAAAATACCGTTGCAGTATTTAGCTATCCTGACTTGACGCCCGAATTTTCCAGCGAGATTTTTCCGCGATTCAACGAATTCCTTCATATCGATGACCACCAAATCATCATTGCGAACGAGCTAGGTTTTGCGGGCATCTCAATGGATGGCGCGGTTAGCTGGAATAGGTTGTTCGATGACTGGATCGTTACTTACAAAATGGCAGGAGATAAGATCGTCGGGGAGTTTTCGGACGGCGGAAAATTCGAGTTCGACATCCCAACGGAGTTCTGAACCGGCTGCATATGGCGATCAAGATTCCGATGCACTAGCTTGATCTGGCGTCACCTCCGCATCACCCTGGCCGGGTTCCCCACCACCACCGCATTCGCCGCCACGTCCCGCGTCACCACCGAACCCGCGCCCACAATGGCCCGATCCCCGATCGTCACGCCGGCGAGAATAATCGCCCCACCGCCGATCCAGACATCCTCGCCGATCGTCACCGGCTTGGCGATCTCAAGACCTTCGAACCGCATTTTCGGATCCTTGGCGTGCTCCGCGCAATAGACATGCACGCCCGGCCCGAACATGGTGCGGGCGCCGATGCGGACCGGTGCCGTATCGAGAATCGTGCAGCCGGCATTGAAATAGACACCCTCGCCAAGCGCGATGTTGATCCCGTAGGAGCAATGGAAGGGCGCCTCGATGAAGATATCCCCGGCCGCCGATGCAAACAGCGCCCGGAGTTCCGGTGCCAGCGCGCCGCGTTCGTCCGGCGGCATCGTGTTGTGGCGGTGGACGGCGTTTCGCGCCTTTTGCCTCAGCGCCTCCAGTTCCGGATCGAGGCAGCAATACCATTCGCCGTCAGCCATTTTCATTCTTTCGCTCGTCATGCCGCGCCGTCCTTCCGGTATCCGAAGCGAGAAATCCAAGCCGATTGTCTCCCAAGTTGCAATGGCTTGCGGTCGGAACGTCTCTATACTACACATCTGGTATGGGCATGCCCGCTCCGGGCCAGCCCGCTCGCCAAAAGCAGGGGGGACTTACCATGCACAAGTTCAAAATCCTCGACGCCGCGAACGGCCAGTTCCGGGTGCAATTTCTCTACAATTCCGAGGTCATGGTCTGGTCCGAGAACTATGCCTCGAAGGCCAGCGCCAAGAACTGCGTCGAATCGATCAAGAAGAACGCACCGGGCGCCTCCACCGTCGACCTGACCAAGGAAGAGACGGGTTCCGGCTACCGTTTCGAGCTCGTCGAGTCCAAGGATGGGCAGACCTTCGTGCGCTTCAAAGCCTCGAACGGCGAGACCATGGTGCGATCCGAGACCTATGCCAGCAAGGCCAGCGCCAAGAACTGCATCGATTCGGTCAAGACGAACGGTCCAGGCGCCGAAGTGTTCGACGAGACCGGCAAGACGGCCTGACAGACCGGACAGGCGGTCGCGTCTATCGCGTCGTTGAATTCTGACCCGACAGTCGAGCATCATCGACTTTGCTGCGGCAAGAAGGAGTCGCGTCGTGAAGAAGCTGCTGCCGCCTTTTCTTTTCCTCCTGGCGATACTGCTGCTGATCGGGGCCAGATACGTCTGGCCTCAGTCGAACTTGATTCCGCCGCCCTGGCATTGGCTCGGACTGTTGCTCATTGTTGCAGGGCTTGTGGTGGGGATTCCCGCGGCCAATCGTTTCCACAGAATCGGAACCAACATCAGGACATTCAACGAACCCGGCCAATTGGTCACGGAGGGCGCGTTCCGCTATACGCGCAATCCCATGTATCTCGGTTTTTCACTGATGCTGCTCGGGCTGGCGATCGTCTTTCCAATCCTGACGTCCTTCATCGTGGTCGTTGCGTTCGTCGTGATCACCGACCGCTGGTACATCCGGTTCGAGGAAGCGGCGATGGAGCGGAAATTCGGCGATGCCTACCGTGAATATAAGAGCCGGGTCAGACGTTGGCTGTGAAGCAATCACACCGGAACAAACAATGGCCAGCAGCCACTCGCGCTACATCACCGGCAAGCCGATCACCATAAAGGGTCGGCTCATCATCTCCGGCTTCATCCTGCTGGCGGCACTGGTGCTTGGCTTTGCCATCAGCGTGGCACTATACCAGTTCAATCGCGATCTCTTCCGCAAGTCCGACGCGCTCGGCTATGCGCTCTGCGGCGAGGGCCAGCACATCGACGACGTGGCGAGTGGAAGCAAGGGTACGCGGATGATCTGCCGCGATGCCGCGGGCACCGAGGTCAGCGCGCGAAACAACCTGATCGCGGTCAACATGGCGTTGCCCTTCATCATCATGCTTGCCGTGCCGGGTATATTGATGGCCTGGATACTCGATTTCTGGGAAGTGAAACGCCACTGAAAATGAAAAAGGCCCGCATCCCACCGGGATCCGGGCCTCGCTGTCTTCAAGCCGTGACTACTCCGCAGCGCTGACGGCAGCGGCGCGCCGGCCGATCGTCACCTGCGTCAGGATGAAGGCAAGTGCCGCGACCAGCGCGATGCCGGCCACCATTGGCAGTGCCGTGCCATCGAACACCGTGCTGACGATGACCATGGCGAAGGCGGCGGCCACGAAATGCAGCGTGCCCATCAGCGACGAGGCGGTACCGGCGATCTCGCCATGCTCTTCCAGCGCCAGCACGGCGCTGGTGGGAATGACGAGGCCGAGGAAGCCGTAGCCGATGAACAGGAACACCGCCATCACGGGCAGGCTGTCAAAGCCCGAGGCCATCACGGCCGCCATCACCACCATGGTCAGCGCGAAAGCCGTTACGGCAACCTTCATCACCCGTACGAGACCGTAGCGGGCTCCGAAGAAACCCGTCAGCTGTGATACGGAGAAGAAGGACACGGCATTGATCGAGAAGGCGATCGAATACTGCGCCGGCGTCAGCCCGTAATGCTCGATCAGCACGAAGGGCGAGTTGGCGAGGTAGACGAGGAAGCTCGAAATCCCTAAGCCCCCGATGAAGGTCAGCGTCAGGAAGTTCTTGTCGCGCAGCAGCAGTCCATAGGCGGAAAGCGCCGCCTTGATGCTGCTTTCACGCCGATGCTCGACCGGACGCGTCTCTTCCATCTGGGTCGCGAGCAGGACGAGGCCGATGAAGGCCGCGACCGTCACCGCCCAGAACACGCCACGCCAGCCATAGAACTCGATGACGACGCTGCCCGAAAGCGGCGCCAGGATCGGCGAGATCGAAAAGACCAGCATCAGGAGCGACATCAGCCGCGCGGCCTCGACGCCCGTATGCATGTCGCGCACCACGGCGCGGGGGATGACCATGCCGGCAGCGCCACCGATGCCCTGCAGGAAGCGGAAGGCGATCAGGCTCTCGATATCGGTCGCCAGCGCGCAACCGATACTGGCTGCGGCAAAGATGCCAATGCCGAGATAGAGCGGCAGCTTGCGCCCCCACATGTCGGAAAGCGGGCCATAGACCAGCTGCGACAGCGCGAAGGAGATGAAGAACGCCAGCAGGCTGAGCTGGGTCACCGAAGTATCGGAGCCAAGATCCTTGCCAATGGCCGGCAGCGCCGGAAGATACATGTCGATCGCGAAGGGCCCGATCGCGGATAAGAGGCCGAGAATGATGGCCGGACGATAGAAAGAAGCGGTCATGATGTCGTCTTTCATAAAACGCAGGCGGACCAGCCGGATTGCCATCCGCCGCTTGCTTCTATTGATGAGTGATACGGGGGAAGGCGCGGCTTGGGAGGATCGCACCTTCGATAAACACCGTGTCCATAAATTTGGACACGCATGTAAAATTAGACACTATTGTCTAAATCGTCAAGGTGCATTATCTTTTAGTGATGAACAAAAATCTGGCAGTGGCGGAAACCCTGGATTCGATTGCGCCGCGCGGGCACCAGGGCAAGCGCCAATCGATCATCGGTGCCGCGGCGGACGTGTTCTGCCGCGAAGGATTCGGCGGCGCCTGCATCGACGAGATCGCGGTCGAGGCGCGGGTGTCGCGCCAGACCGTCTACAATCACTACCGCGAGAAGGAGACCCTTTTCATGGCGGTGGTGGAGGACGTGCTGGCGCGTGCCAATGCCGCCGTCTTTGCACTGCTCTCGACGTTTCCCGAAAACGCCGACAATCTGGAAGAGGATCTTGCAGCCTTCCTCGTGCGGCTCAACAAGAACTGCGTCTGCAACAAGGACGGCCGCTTCCTGCGCAAGCTGGTGCAGACCGAGGGCGCGCGCTATCCGCATCTTTTCGAATCCTGGCGTCGCCAGGGTCCGTTGAAGCTGACAAGCGCGATCGCGGCGCGTCTAGCGCGACTTAGCGCCAGCGGTGCGCTCGAGATCGACGATTTCGACGTCGCGGCCCGGCAGTTTCTCGCACTCGGCAATGCCGACCTGCAAATGCCGTTGCTGCTCGGCGAGACACCTGCTGAGGTGGAGCTCGAAAGTGCTGCCCGCAATGCGGTGCGGACATTCCTGCGCGCCTTTGGCGGCCGGAAGGTTGAAGGGCCTTCATTCGCCGAGGCGATCTGAATATCTAACGCGCCACTCCGGCCTTCTCCTTCGCCACCCGGTATCGCGCGGCACTTGCCGCCGGCCATTCCTGCCTCGCATCATAATATTCCTCGAAGGCACGGGCGCCATCCGGCAGCACGACCCAGGGCAGTTTCGAGCGCGTATAGATATGAACGTCGGGCATGAAGTCATCCGGCGTGTCGAGAGTGACGATCCGCAGGAACCGCAGCCATGTGCGGCCGCCATAGTCGCTCCACAGCGGCGATCGGCATTCGCTGCAACGATAGATGTCATGCGGATGACCGCTCTCCGTCGCCATGCGCACCGGTTCCGGCGCTTTGCCGAGAAGCTCGATCCGGTCGGCTTCGATCAGGCCGTTGATTGCAAAGGCACTGCCCGTCTGTCGCTGGCAGTCGCGGCAATGACAGCAATGGATGAACATCGGCCGGCCGTGCATTCTATACCTGACGCCGCCGCAAAAGCATTGCCCGTTCCAAGCATCCGGCATACCGCATCCTCCGCCACCGCTGCCGATCCTGACCGATGGAAGGCCAAAAGAAAAGAGGGTGCGGAAACCGCACCCTCTCAAAATCTATGATCCGGAAATAAGGATCAGTTGTCGCTCGCCGCGAACTCGTTCCGTTCGCCGCCATCCGAATCCGGTCCATCATCGCCACCGAGCGAAGCGGTCTCGGTTTCCAGAATGCGGCGAAGGGAGGCAGCGATCGCGACGATACGAGCGCGTTGCTCGGGGTTCGACACCTGCAGGGCAGCGGCATCGACCGCATTGGCCATGCTCTGGCGAGTTTCCGGCTGTACGCTCTGCGCTTCGTTGCCAATGGCAACGACGAGATCGGCAATCGCCTTGTCCTTGTCGGCCGGCGATCCGCCCATGGCGGCGATTTCCGCATTGACCAAAGCCACACAGTTGCCGCCGCTGGCGCAGCCTGCTGCGACGCTGGCTGCGCTCGCAAATGCAATCGACGGAAGCACCGCACAGGCAAAAGCCATCGCAACAACAGTACGTTTAAACATGGTAAATCCCCATAAAACCCTCATTACTAGAAAACGTAACACATTCTTTACCAAGCAACAATTGGAATCTTTCGCACCCGCGAAATATTGCCGGGAGGACGACAATATCACGCTGCTTACACGAAAAATCCGTGCATTTGCACAATAAACCGGCGCATCCCCAAAGTTGAGCTCAGCTGTTGCTTGCTTCTTGATCGCGCGTTTGCCGTTTTCTGTCCTGAATTGGGGCAGATGCATTGCTTCGAGCGTCCCCGAAAACGACAGATAGGTCAAATTTTAGCGATTGGTTTGAGGAGGCCTTAGCGGGTCATCGGTAGATTGGTGTCATCGGCGGAGAGAATATCTGGAAAAACAGGAACCTTCGCCCCAACCAAACGGCACCAGGCCCGGCAACAAAAGGGCAGGCCGGAAAACGGGGATGACTGATATGTTTCGCAAGCTTATCGTCGCGGCTCTCGCGGCTCTGACATTCACCGCGGCAATCGTGCCCGAGGCCAATGCCTGGAACCTCGGCTCCCGCTCGCGCCACCAGCGCGCCGAGATGGCCGCCGCCCCGCTCGCCTTCCAGCTGTTCTGCCTCAAGAACCCCTCGGAATGCCGTAAGTCGCGCCGCTCGGTCGTCGCCTACACACCGAAGATCCGCGCGCTTCTCGTGTCGGTCAATGCCCAGGTCAACCGCTCGATCCGCCCACGCCGCGAGCGTGGCGACACATGGTCGATCAATCCGGCTTACGGCGATTGCGACGACTATGCGATGACCAAGCGCCACAAGCTGATCCGCGCCGGCGTGCCTGCCTCGGCCTTGAAGATCGCCGTCGTCCGCACCCGCCGTGGCGAGGGCCATGCGATCCTGATCGTCAAGACGACGTCTGGCGAATTCGCGCTCGACAATATCCGCAAGTCGATCGTCCGCCGCTCGCGGACCGGCTACCGTTTCGAAAAGCTCGTGTGACCTGAAGATTGTGTGACTGGCCGGGGCCGCGCGTTCAAGCGGCCCTGACCCCCGGCACGGTGCCGGCCAGCGTACCGCGGACCGGCGCCAACCAACAGCCTCACCGCCAACCAATCCTCACCGCCAGTCTCCGCGTCCCCGGAGACTGGCTATCCTCCCCGGCGTCAAACGCCGGGGCTTTTTGGTGTCTACAAATGAGAGCGAGCGTTGCCTGGTATCGTAGCCGGAATGCTTATAGCCTGCGGCGAGCTTCGCCTGCCGCGGGCTGCAATCGTCACAAATGTAGTTAGGTCAACTTGCCAGAATGACGGAAATATTGCCGGTACCGGTGATCTTGAGCGCGCCGAGTTTCCCGGTCGCATAGGCGCCGAGATCGATGTTTATCCGCTGTTGCGCCAGATCGGGATACTCGATCGGGGTATGGCCGTGGATGACGCGGTAGCCGGTGCCCGCGTCTGGCCAGATGAAATCCGGAGGACGCGACCACAAAAGGACTTGCTCGCGCTGGTCCGCGAGCGGGAGCAGAGGGTCGACGCCGGCATGGACGAAGCAGTAGCCGGGCACGGTCAGCATCGAGGGCAGCGCGCCGAGAAACTGCAGATGATCCTCGGGAATGTGGCTCGCCAGTTGGCGGCCCAGACGCGCGGTATCGCGGTCGAGATCGTAAAGACCGTAGGAAGCCAGGGTTTCGCGTCCGCCGAAGTCGAGCCAGCCATTGCCGTAGTTGGCGTTCGTGAGGAAATCAAAGGCGATTTCCTCATGGTTGCCGGCCAGGCAAAGGCGTTTGAAGCCGCTGGGCGGCGCAGAGAGCAGATGATCCAGTACCATCGCCGACGATGGTCCCCGGTCGATATAGTCGCCGAGACAGACGAGCCACTTTTCCCCGTCGATACCCTCCGCATCGGCCGCAATCGCACTCTCTAGCTGGCGGAGCAATTTGTGGCAGCCGTGGATGTCGCCGATCACATAGATCACACCGGGCATGTTGCTTTCATGCAGGCGCGGGCGGATCGGGGCTTTCCGGTCGGTCTTCCTGCTTCCAAACAGGCGCGGCAGCAGGTCTCTCAGCATCAGCCTGCCTCCAGCCCCCGTCTGATCGAGACGGACTTGCCGACGGCGCCAGCGAGAAGCGCCACGTAGAACAGCGTCACGCCGTGCATTTCGAGGCTGAAATCGACCGAGGAATGTATGGCCACCGCGACCGTCGCACCGATCGCCGCGATGACAAAGGCATCCGCCTTGGTGGACTTCAGATAGGTGCCTGCCAGAAGCGCGAAGAAGTAGAGGACCAGGATCATCGGCAGCGTGCCGAAGATGAGGCCATATTCCGACCACAGCGCCAGATAGGATGAATGCGCCCGGTCCCAGACGAAGTCGAAATTGACCGGGCTCTGGTGGAAAAGCGGATAGGCATATTCGAACGTGCCGCCGCCGAAGCCCGTCCATGGCCGGACCATGACCATGCCCCAGATTTGATCGTAGAGCTGCATGCGGACTTCCGTCGATTGATCGACTGTCTGGAACCGCTCCATCAGCGACGTGCCATAGAGATACGCAATCGTGGTGGCGCCTACGATCAGCAGGCCAAGCGCTGCGACAGTGCCGAGCGGGCCGGTCGTACGCTCGGATCGCCTTGCATGGAACAGGCCGACCGCGACCGCCATGCCGGCAAAGGACGCGAACAGCCCCATGCGCGAACTGGTGGCGACGATCGCGATGAGAATCATCAGCCAGCCGAGAAGCGGCAAGAGAAGCCCCTCGCGCACGTTCAGCAGCATGAACAATCCCTGGCCATTGTCATTGGGCCGTTGGCGGAAGATGTCATAGAGCCTGATGACGCCGATCACGGAGCCGATGGCCAGGAAGGTCGCAAAGGAGTTGCGGTTGACGAAACCGCCCGTCGCGAAGCCGATATAGGCCCATTTCTGCGTGAAGAGGATGGTGTCGCCGAACTGATAGCGCAGCAGCAGGCCATAGATCGCATGCGCCGCGGCGATCCAGAACAGGATCCTGAGAAAACGGGCGGCGCGAATGGAATTGGCCGCGATCTGCAGCGCGAGATAACCGGTCAGCGCGATGTTGATCCAGCGCGCAAATCCAAGCAGCGTATCCTGCGGCGAGATGCTGATCGTCTCGGGTGGCAGTACGCCCTCCGGAAGATACAATATCGACGCGGGCAGCATCGAAGCCAACGGCAAGGTCTGCAGGACAATATAGCCGCAGAATACGATGAGAAGCGCCGTGGGAAATTTCAGGTCGGAGACGGTGATCCTGGGATCGATGCCATTCCAGAGCAGCATCGCGAAATAATAGACCGCTAGCAACGACAGCAGCAATGCATAGAGCGTCCAGGCCATTGGACGATTGCCACCGAGGATGAGCGGCAGTGTGATGAGCAGGAGGGAGAGCGCCCACATGGCGTGGGTGTTGAGCTTGTGGCGCTGGGTGCTCGCGGCATTCATGACAGAGCCTCGCGGTTCACGCTTGCAGGATGCCAGGCCGGCTTGCGAGCTTTGCGATTTGCATCGATCATTGCAACGACTCCTGGGCAGCCTTCTTCACCGACCACAGAAACCGCTGCTGGACATCGTTGGGCAGTGCCGAGACGACGGTGGTGATGCGTTCGCGAAAACCCGCGTCATTGATGTATCGGCTGGCGATCGTCTTGACGCCGCGATAGCTCTCGGCGAGCAGCGCGAGATCCAGTTCGTTCGTCTTGCGGGTGGTGTCGTCCAGTCTGGCGTAATTGTCCTCGGCGAGCCGGACCCTGAGTTCTGTGATCCATTGCTCGCGGGGGCCAGTCTTTTGCGAACGCACCAGCGCCGCGTTCATGCCAGCCTGATCGTCGAGCGCTTCGGCCGCCGCGGCGGCAACCAGCCAGGCAAAGGAATTCGTCGGCATCGTCGCGGTGATCGCGTTTGCCTTCTCGAAACACTGAGTGGCGAAGCGGCGGATTTCGGGTGCGGGGCGCACGCGCGCCAGGCGTGAACCCAGCCCGTAATAGCAACTGCTGAGAACCTGCTTCTTGGAATAGGCCGAAAGTCCGAATTCGGCCTGGCCGGACGCGATGCGGTCGTATTCCTCGATGCTTCGCTCGGGCGACCGATCGAGGATCGTGGCCTCCCGGGCCACCGAATAGGCGCCGAAGCAGACTCCGGCAAGAGACAGCGCAAGCGCCGTCAGCGTGGCAAGACGTGTCATGTAAAATCCCGGTCTGTGCGCATGCGCGATTACTACCCGATACTCCGCGCGTTTGTCGTCGCAGGCTTTCGTCAGCGATGTCTGTTTCTTGCCCCTGCGAGGCATTAGCAACATCTTGAAAAAAAGTCGATAACCGCAGGCGCCGGGCCGCCTGAATTTCATCAAGGATAGTTACCGCCGCGGCGAGAAACCCATTCCGTAGCCGCGACCATTTTGCCGCGCTGGCATATGGCCTCGCGGCAAACGATCCGCTATGGTCCCGCCGCAATTGGAAGCTGGTGGAGTTTGACGATGACGAGCGCGCGCACGAATGCCGAGGGAGGCATGGAAACGTCCTATGGTTTCCAGCGCGTCGGCGAGGGCGAGAAGCAGGAAAAGGTCAACGAGGTCTTCCACAAGGTCGCCAAGCGCTATGACATCATGAACGACCTGATGTCGGCGGGGCTGCACCGGATCTGGAAGAGCGCGATGATCGCCGCCCTCAATCCGCGCAAGGATGCCGGCTATCATCTGCTCGACGTGGCGGGCGGCACCGGCGATATCGCCTTCCGGGCGATCGAAGCCTCCAACCGCCTGGCCAGCGCCACCGTGCTCGACATCAATGGTTCGATGCTGGCGGTGGGCGCCGAGCGTGCCGAAAAGAACGGTCTGCGGAATAATCTGACCTTCGTCGAGGCCAATGCCGAGGAACTTCCGTTCGAGACGGGCACATTCGACGCCTATACGATCGCCTTCGGCATCCGCAATGTGCCGCGCATCGATGTTGCCCTCACCGAAGCCTACCGTGTGCTGAAGCGCGGCGGCCGTTTGCTGGTGCTGGAATTCTCGGATGTCGATCTGCCGCTGCTCGACCGCGTCTATGATGCATGGTCCTTCAATGCGATCCCAAGGATCGGCAAGGTCGTGACCGGCGAAGCAGAACCGTATCAGTATTTGGTGGAATCGATCCGCAAGTTCCCGAACCAGCGGAATTTCGCCGAGATGATCCGGCGCGCTGGTTTCTCCCGCGTGACCTTCACCAATTATACCGGCGGCATCGCCGCGCTGCACTCGGGTTGGAAAATCTGACCTTGAGTACGATTGGAGCCTATTTTCGCCTGATGAAGCTTGGCTGGGTGCTGGCGCGCGAAGGCGTCGTGTCCGCGCTGCCTTCCGAAAACCTGCCGCCCATTGCCCGGTTCGGCCAGTCGCTCGCGGGCCTCGTCGCCCGCCGCCGTGCGAAGTCTGCCGCACAGTCCGACAATCTGGCGCGCGCGGTCGAACGGCTCGGGCCGTCCTATGTCAAGATCGGCCAGTTCCTGGCAACGCGCCCCGATGTGGTCGGCAATGCGTTTGCCGCCGATCTCGCGCAGCTGCAGGACCGGATGCAAACCTTTCCCCGGGCACAGGCCGTCGCCCAGATCGAGGTCTCGCTCGGCAGGCCGATCGGCCAGCTCTACGCCCATTTCGGCGAGCCTATCGCCGCGGCCTCGATCGCCCAGGTGCATCCCGCCGATATCGTCAAGGACGGTGTGACCACAAGGGTTGCGGTGAAGGTGATCCGGCCGGGCGTGCGGGAACGCTTCGCCAAAGACCTCGAAACCAATTACGTAGTGGCTCGTTTCCAGGAGCGGTTCTATCCGCCGGCGCGGCGTCTCAGGCCGGTGGAGGTCACCAGGACGCTCGAACAGACCACCAAGGTGGAGATGGACCTGAGGCTCGAGGCGGCGGCGCTTTCCGAGCTCGCACAGAACTCCAAGGACGATCCCGGCTTCCGCGTGCCGCACGTCGATTGGGAGCGCACCGGCCGCGACGTCGTCACCATGGAATGGATCGACGGCATCAAGATGTCGGATGTGGCGGGTCTTCGCGCCGCGGGCTTCGATCTCGACAAGCTTGCCGAAACGCTGATGCAATCCTTCCTCAGGCATACGCTGCGCGACGGCTTCTTCCATGCCGACATGCACCAGGGCAACCTGTTCGTCGATCCCGACGGCATCATCGTCGCGGTCGACATGGGCATTGTCGGTCGGCTCGGCAAAAAGGAACGCCGCTTTCTCGCCGAGATTCTCTTTGGCTTCATCACCGGCGATTACCGCCGGGTCGCCGATGTTCATTTCGAGGCCGGCTATGTGCCGAGCCATCACGATCATGCCTCGTTCGCCCAGGCCATCCGCGCGATCGGCGAGCCGATCCACGGACAGCCGGCCGACACGATTTCGATGGCGAAGCTGCTCACGCTGCTCTTTGAAGTCACCGAGCTTTTCGACATGGAGACGCGGCCCGAACTGATCATGCTGCAAAAGACCATGGTCGTGGTCGAGGGCGTCGCGCGATCGCTCAATCCGCGCTTCAACATGTGGAAGGCGTCCGAGCCGGTGGTCGGCAAATGGATCCGGGACAATCTCGGACCCAAGCGCCTTGCCGTGGACCTCAGGGATGGGCTGAAGGCAGCGCTCAGGCTGGCGGAAGCAGCACCTCTGATCGCCGAGAAGGCCGAGAAGCTGGCGCAGAATATCACCGATATGAGCGAGAATGGGTTGCGGTTCGACGCGGCGACGGCTGAGGCGATCGGCAAATCAGAGGCGCGGCATTCCAGATCTGGACGCATTGCCCTCTGGATCATTGCCGCAGCCTTGGTTTATATCGCCTGGAAACTGTCACACTTCTGACCGGCGGGGCACCTTGTCCGGATCAAAAATGACGACGCATTCCGAGGGGAAACGAACATGTCCAGCATCGCCATGCTTATCGGCCGCATCCTGCTGTCGGTGATCTTCATCCAGGCTGCGATTTCCAAGCTCATGGATATCTCCGGCACGATCGCCTATTTCCAGGGGCTCGGCCTGCTGCTGCCATCGGTGACGATCTGGCTGGTCATTCTTGTGGAACTCGTGGGCGGGCTGATGATCCTGACGGGCCTTTACACCCGTATCGCCGCGACCATCCTCGCGCTCTTCTGCATCGCGACTGCTTTCATCGGACACTCGGACTGGTCCAATATCGCCGATTTCCAGGCATTCATGAAGGACATCGCAATCGCAGGCGGCTTGTTCTATGTCGCAGCCGCCGGTGCCGGCATCATCTCGCTCGATACGCGGCGCGGGGTCTAGGATTCCACCTAAATTCCTCGTCCGGATTGCTTCACGCGATCGCGGATCGTGTTCATCATGATCGATAGCGACAGGTTGGGTGCTTCATTGGCGCGCGTGGTCAGGCCCACGGCGCCGCGGGTTTCCGACATATCGACCTCCAGCCTCGCCATCCGCCCCGCCTCGATCTCCGAAGCGACGACACCGCCCGAGATCAGCCAGATCGCGTCATAGCGCTGGACATAGGCCCGGCCGAAACTGTCGGATACCGTCTCGACGACATTGGTGAGTTCGGCGATGCCGTTGGTCACCAGGAAGCGATCGACAAAGGGCCTGATCACCGAACCCTGCGTTGGCATCAGCACGGTGTAGTTTGCGATCTCGCCGAGCGAGAAATTTCTTCGGGAGAGCAGCGGATGACTGCTGCGGACTGCAAAAATCACCTCTTCCGTATAAAGCGGCTCGAAATGCAGGCCGGTCATGCGCTCCGGCGCGGACAGGCGCCCGACCACGAGATCGAGATCGCCGACCCTCAGTGCATCAAGCAGCCAGCGGTTCTCGCCGGTGACGATCGTGGCGAGGCTTCCGGTGCCAGCTTTCAGGAATTCCGCCACCGCTTCCGGCATGAGGCTGACAGACGCGGTCGGCAGCGCGCCGATCCGCAACGGCGGGCCTAGCGAATGCTTTGCCTGCACGATCGAATCCACGCCGCGCTGCACAGCGGCGATGCTTTCGCCCGCATGCTTGAGAAACACTTCGCCGAAATGACTGATCCTGATGCCACGCCCTTCCTTTTCGAAGAGATCGACGCCAAGATAGTCCTCGAGTTCGCGGATGGTTCGGGTCACGGCCGGTTGGGTGACGGAGAGCACATCAGCGGCCTTGCCCACACTCTTCTGGCGGGCCACTTCGATGAATGTCTGAAGATGGCGGAACTTGATTCTGCTATCCATGATTCATTCCAGGATTGTTATGGTTTGGGTTGAAAATATCATTATACCAAACAATATTCACTGAGTAATTCTGTTCCACATAAGGGAGGCCAGGATGGCATTCGCCAATATCAACGGCACGGTACTGCACCACGAATATCTGACCGAGGACGAGAACGCGCCGGTCCTCATCCTGATCAATTCGCTCGGCACCGATTTCCGCATCTGGCTGCCCCTGCTTGATGAACTCAACTCGGAATGGTCGATCCTTCTCTACGACAAGCGCGGCCATGGCTTGTCCGAAGTCGGCAAGCTTCCCTATTCGATCGAAGACCATGCCGACGACCTGATCGGGCTGTGCCGCCATCTCGGCATCAGGAAAGCGACCATCTATGGCCTTTCGGTCGGTGGGCTGATCGCGCAGAGCGTCTATCTCAAGAAGCCGGAACTGGTGAAGAAGATCATCCTCTCCAACACATCCCATAAGATCGGAACGGCGGAGATGTGGGCGGGCCGTATCGCTGATGTCGAGGAACATGGCATCGAATCACTCGCCGACAGCGTGATGGAACGCTGGTTCACCAAGGACTTTCATCAGCGCCGCAGAACCGACCTCACCGGCTATCGCAACATGCTGGTCCGGCAGGATCGCGCCGGCTATGCCGCGACCTGCGGCGCGATCCGCGACGCCGATTTCACCGCTTCGGTATCACAGATCAAGGTGCCGGTGCTCTGCATCGTCGGCGACCAGGACGGCTCGACGCCGCCCGACGTGGTGCGCGCGACGGCAGGCATGATCCCCAATGCCCGCTTCGAGATTATCGAGGGCTGCGGCCATATTCCCTGCGTCGAGCAACCTGCGGCACTTGCCGACATACTTGATGATTTCATCAACGCTTGAAAGTGACCGCCATGCCGACCCACACCGCATCCGATCGCTATATCCAGGGCATGGCAACCCGCCGGGCGGTGTTGGGCGATCGTCATGTCGACAAGGCCGAGCAAACCAAGACTGCCTTTGACGAGCCATTCCAGGAGTTGATCACCGAAGCTGCCTGGGGCCATGTCTGGTCGCGGCCGGATTTTACCTTGCGCGAGCGCTCGATCGTGACGATTGCGCTTCTTGCCGCACTCGGCCAGGACGAGGAAGTGGCGATGCATGTGCGGGCCACGGCGAATACCGGCGCGACGCCGGATGATCTTCGTGAAGCCATGCTGCATGTGGCAATCTATGCCGGTGTGCCGGCCGCCAACCACGCGATCAAGATCATCAAGACGACGCTGGCAGACATGAAGGAGGAACCGACTTGAAGAACACACCGCCCGAAACCGGCACCTTCTTCGCTCGCGACCGCGAGTGGCATCCGCCGGCCTTCACGCCGATCTACAAGACATCCGTGGCGCGATCGCCGCAACGGGCGCTGCTCTCTTTTGACAGCACCAAAACCGAGATCACCGGTCCGGCCTTCGGCCACAACTTGCTCGGCGCGCTCGATAACGACCTGATCCTGAATTACGCCCGGCCGGGCGAGATGGCGATCGGCCAGCGCATCCTCGTCCATGGACGGGTAATGGACGAGCGCGGTCGTGGCGTCGGCGGCACGCTGGTCGAATTCTGGCAGGCCAATGCCGGCGGACGCTATCGCCACAAGAAGGAACTCTATACCGCGCCGCTGGACCCCAATTTCGGCGGTGTCGGCCGGACGATCACCGATGGCGAGGGCTATTACTGGCTGAAAACCATCAAGCCCGGTCCCTATCCCTGGCCGAACGGCCCCAACGACTGGCGGCCGGCCCATATCCATTTCTCGGTTTTCGGCCATGGCTTTGCCCAGCGGCTGATCACGCAGATGTATTTCGAGGGCGATCCGCTGATCTGGCGCTGTCCGATCGTCCGCACGATTCCCGACAAGGCGGCGGTCGAGCAGCTGATCGCGCCGCTCGACATGAACGCGACGATCCCGATGGATATGCGCGCCTACAAATTCGACATCGTGCTGCGCGGCCGTCGCTCGACGCTGTTCGAGAACAAGCTGGAGGGCAACTGACATGGTTCAGAGTCTGAATTATCTCAAGGAAACACCCTCCCAGACCGCCGGCCCCTATGTCCATATCGGCTGCACGCCGAACTTCGCGGAAATCACGGGCGTTTTTCCAACCGATCTCGGCTGCGGCTCGCTGGTCAACGAAAAGACGCGCGGCGAACGCATCACCATCCGTGGCCGGGTCATCGACGGCACCGGGACACCCTTGCGCGATGCGATGGTGGAGATCTGGCAGGCGGACAGCGAAGGGCTCTATAACAGCCCGGCGGAAACGCGCGGACAAGCCGATCCCGACTTCATCGGCTGGGGACGCTGCCCGTCCGACATGACGACGGGCGAATTCGTTTTCCACACGATCAAGCCCGGCCGGGCGCCATTCCGTGAGAACGATCCGCGCCCGATGGCGCCGCATGTATTGTTCTGGATCGTCGCGCGCGGCATCAATATCGGCCTGCAGACGCGGATGTACTTCTCCGACGAGGAGGCCGCCAATACCGAGGACCCGATGCTCATGCGCATCGAGCACCGCGTGCGCGTCCCCACCCTGATCGGCCGGCGCGAGGGTGACGTCGTAACCTTCGACATCCATTTGCAGGGTGACAAGGAAACCATCTTCTTCGATATGTGAGCGACGAGCGCTTGAGAAAATACCGCCCGCTGGGCGAGGAAAGGTTTGATATGTCCGACGCTTTTATCTGTGCCTACATCCGCACACCCATCGGCCGCTTCGGCGGCGCCTTGTCCACCGTTCGGGCCGATGACCTGGCTGCGATTCCGCTCAAGGCTCTCATGGCCGGCAATTCCTCGGTGGATTTCGAGGCCGTGGATGAAGTGATCTTCGGCTGCGCCAATCAGGCCGGCGAAGACAATCGCAATGTCGCGCGTATGTCGCTGCTGCTGGCTGGCCTGCCGGTCAATGTACCGGGCACGACGATGAACCGCCTTTGCGGATCCGGCATGGATGCCGTGATCACCGCAGCCCGTGCGATCAAGGCGGGCGAGGCGGAACTGATCATCGCCGGCGGCGTCGAGAGCATGAGCCGCGCGCCCTTCGTCATGCCCAAGGCCGATACGGCCTTCTCGCGCAATGCCGAGATCTACGACACGACCATCGGCTGGCGCTTCATCAACCCTTTGATGAAGAAGCAATACGGCGTCGATTCCATGCCCGAGACCGGCGAGAACGTCGCCGATGAATACAAGGTGAGCCGCGAGGACCAGGATGCTTTCGCCCTCCGCTCGCAAGCGAAAGCGGCTGCCGCGCAGGCCAATGGCAGGCTGGCCAGGGAAATCACGCCGGTCACCATTCCAAGCCGCAAGGGCGAGCCGGTCGTCGTGGAGAAGGACGAGCATCCGCGTGCCACCAACATGGAAGCGCTCGGCAAGCTGAGGCCGATCGTCCGCGCTGACGGCACCGTCACCGCAGGCAACGCCTCGGGCGTCAACGATGGTGCGGCGGCGCTGATCGTCGCTTCGGAAGCCGCTGCGAAAAAGCATGGCCTGACCCCGATCGCCCGGATCCTCGGCGGTGCAACCGCCGGCGTACCACCGCGCATCATGGGTATCGGCCCGGCACCCGCCACCCAGAAACTGCTCGCCCGGTTGGGCCTGAAGCAGGAGCAACTCGATGTCTTCGAACTCAACGAAGCCTTCGCCAGCCAGGGCCTCGCGACACTCAGGCTTCTCGGCATTGCCGACGACGACACGCGGGTCAACCGCAACGGCGGCGCCATCGCGCTCGGGCATCCGCTCGGCATGTCGGGCGCGCGTATTGCGGGCACGGCCGCATTGGAACTCACTGAGACGGGCGGACGTTACGCGGTAGCGACCATGTGCATCGGCGTTGGCCAGGGCATTGCGGTTGCGCTCGAACGCGTGTGATACTCGATCCACGACATGGCGGGACCGATGACTGGATTTCTCGATTTGCTGCTCAAGGACGAGGCGCTCGAAGCGCTGATCGGGACAGAGGCCGATATCACGGCGATGATCAGCGTCGAACTGGCGCTCGCCAAGGCGACCTGTGCATGCAGCCTGATCGGCGAAGACACGGCCAAAGCGATCGCGACCGCCGGCCATGGCTTCAAGCCCGACCTTGCAAAGCTCAACGGAGCGACGCTGAAGGACGGTGTCGTTGTACCTGAACTTGTCAGGCAGTTGCAGGCCTCTGTCGGCGCGCCGCATGATGTATCGGTTCATTTCGGCGCGACCAGCCAGGACATCATCGACACCGCGCTGGCCGTGGAGCTCATCGCCGTCTTCGAACTCTTCGATGGCAGGCTCCAGGCTTTGCTGAAATCGCTCGATCATCTCGCGGCGACCGCTGGCGACAATCCGCTGATGGGCCGAACGCGCATGCAGGCGGCGATTCCGATCAAGGTCTCTGACCGCCTCGCCGTATGGCGCGGGCTGGTCGAGCGGGTGCATGTCGCACTCGGCGAGGTCCGCTCGCACAATCTCATCGTCTCGCTTGCCGGCCCCGCCGGAACATCCGAGAAATTTGGCGGCCGGATAGGTGACGTCCGTCATGCCATGGCGGCACTGCTCCATCTCGGCGTGCCGGATTACGTGCCGCATGCGGCGCGCGACCGGATCGCCGCTCTCGGCAACTGGTTGAGCCAGGTCACCGGCGCCCTCGGCAAGATCGGCCAGGACATCGCGCTGATGGCGCAGAACGAAATCGCCGAGATTGCACTCTCCGGCACCGGCGGCTCGTCCGCCATGGCCCACAAGCAGAACCCGGTGCGGGCCGAGGTGCTGGTCGCGCTCGCCCGCTACAATGCCGTCCAGGTCTCCGGCCTGCATCAGTCGCTGGTGCACGAGCAGGAGCGTTCAGGCGCCGCCTGGACGCTCGAATGGATGATCCTGCCGGGGATGCTGAACGCAACGGGTACGGCGCTGATCCATGCAGAGGCATTGCTGGGATCAGTGAGACGGATGGGTTCGGCTGGCTGAGAGCCAGTGTCTGCTTCATTTTGCTCGACGCATAGTGCACATGGCTCCAATACATATCACGCATCGAACAAGCCTTGCCGTGTGCGCCCCATTCATGCTATTCGTGATCAACCCATCATACATATCGATATGATGTGAGCTATGGATAGAACAAATGCCGGCAACAAGAAAGACCAGCTACGCCCGCTATACGCTTGCAGCGGCGAAGTTGCTCGGAGAGTTGATCCAGCTCGAGCGCAAATCCCGGCGCATGACGGCGCAGGAACTGGCCGAGCGGCTCGGCGTCGCGCGCGGCACCGTGCTGCGGCTGGAGCTTGGCGATCCCAAGGTCGAGCTCGGCATCGCCTTCGAGGCCTGCACGATCCTCGGCATCCACTTGTTCGAACAGCAGGATCTCGGCGGGCTCGTATCGCGCGCCGATGATGTCGGCAAGCAACTCGCACTTCTGCCGAAATACGCAAGGCCAACAAAGCAGGCGGTCGTCGACGATGACTTCTAGAGAAAGCCAGCCACCTGAGGCCTATGTCTGGACATGGCTCCCGGATGCGACGCAGCCGATCGTCGCGGGCAGGCTCGTGCCGATCGAAGAGGAAATCTGCTTCATCTACGGTCGCTCATACCGGGAGAACCCCGAGGCGATACCGCTCTATCTGCCCGAACTGCCGCTCGGATCGGACTTGATCCGCCCAATGCACGGGCTCGCCATGCCGAGCGCGATCCGCGATGCTTCACCCGATGCATGGGGACGGCGCGTCATCCTCAACCGGGCATCCGGGCACAAGGGCGATGCTCTCGATGAGCTTGAGCTGGACGAACTCACCTTTCTCCTGGAATCCGGATCGGATCGCGTCGGGGCGCTCGACTTCCAGACCTCGGCCACGCATTACGTCGCGCGTGGCGGCGCCCATGCTTCGCTGGGCGAGCTCCTGGCATCCGCCGAACGCGTGGAGCGCAATCTGCCGCTCAGCGTGGAGCTCGACCAGGCCCTCCATCATGGCAGTTCCATCGGCGGGGCGAGACCCAAGGCTCTTATCGATGACGGAGCGAAAAAATACATCGCGAAATTCTCGAGCAGCAGCGATATCTACAGCGTCGTGAAGGGCGAATATATCGCGATGCGCCTGGCGGCACTCGCCGGGTTGAGCGTACCATCGGTGCGGTTGGTGCAGGCGTCCGGCAAGGACGTCCTGCTTGTCGAGCGTTTCGACCGCGTCAACGTTGCCGGCACATGGCGGCGCAGGGCGATGGTGTCGGGCTTGACCATGCTCGAACTCGATGAGATGCAGGCCCGATATGCGAGCTACCAGGATCTGGCCGAAATTGTGCGGATACGCTTCACACGGGTTTCCGAAACGCTTCGCGAGCTTTTTGCCCGAATAAGCTTGAATATCCTTGTCGGCAATCTCGATGATCATGCACGCAATCATGCGGCTTTCTGGGATGGCTCTTCCCTCGCGCTGACTCCGGCTTATGATGTCTGCCCGCAGCCGCGATCCGGGCAGGAGGCGAGCCAGGCCATGTTGATTTCCGGTCAGAACCGGGCGAGCCAGATCGCCAGCTGTCTTGGAGCGGCGCCGCATTTCCATCTCGATAGTCATCAAGCGATCGAGATCGTCGCGGGCCAGATCCGCGTGATCGGCGAGAACTGGCGCGCCCTATGCGCCGAAGCCGATCTGGGCGAGGTCGACCGCGCCCTGTTCTGGGGGCGGCAATTTCTCAACCCTTATGCCTTCTATAATCTCGAAGGCGCGGCCGTGGCATTGGCGGACCAGGCGACGGTCTACCGCGCAGAGAATGGTTAGCGCAGCCGCGTGATGTGATTGTCCCAGGCAAGCTCGGATTTCGCCGCGCCGAATTCGCCCGTCTCCGTCGAGCGCACGAACAGCTTTTCCTCGCGCGCCAGCCCGCAGACGCCGGGGATCTTTTCCTCATAGGCCACCTTGCCGGTATCCGTGTCGAATGCCGCCCATTGCCCGCCCTGTGGAGAGGAGATCGCGACAAGCCCCGCATCGCGGTTGACGGTGACGGAGCCGACATAATTGTCGAAACCCTTGAGCACCGGCTCCGGGATATCTATGAAGCGCACGTCTTCGCCACGGCGGAAGCTGCCGAGCAATTGCGGGTGGCGGTTGCGTGCGCCTTCGAACTGGCAGCCGAACCACACACGGCCCTTGGCGTCCAAATCCATATGGCGCGTCGAAAGCTGGCGGATATCGTCCGGCATATCGTGCTTTTCGACCAGCCGCCCATCGGCAAGATCGACGATGACTAGTGACGGCTCCATATGGTCGATATTGAGCTTGGCGCGGCCGGTATCGGGGTGCTGCTTGATGCCACCATTGGCGATGGCGAGATAGCGCCCGCCCTCGATCAACTGGATATCATGCGTATCCATCCCATGCGCCGGGAATTCGCCGACCTTCCGGTAACCGGATCGCGCGTCGTAAAGTCCGATCATGCCCGAGTAATTGTCGAAGTCGTTCTCCGAGACATAGAGCAGCTTGCCATCGGGTGAAAACACGCCGTGGCCGAAGAAGTGCCGGTCCTCCGCCGCTTCGATCAGCTTCACCGGCTCGCCGGTTTGCGTGTCGAACACCAGCGCGAACGTGCCGGGGCGGCGCGCGAAGGCCACGGCGCGGGCCGAGGTGGTGTCGAAGCAGACATCATGGCCGCGATCGGGAAGCGCGATGCGGCTGATCTCCCGGCCCTGTTCGGTCAGTAGCGCCACCCCGTAGCTCTCGTCCTTGGCCATGAAGGCGGCAGCGAAAACCGCGTCCGCCCTTGCCAATGCATCGGCCTGTCGCGGTAGCAGCGAAGCGGCGAAGCCTGCGCCTGCCGCCTTGAGGAATTCGCGCTTGCTCAGCAAGGGCGTGATCATCTCAGTCGCCATCCGCGAAGGAGAAGCCGGCACCAAGACCCACGGCGCCGCCGACATCATTGTCTATGCGCGTCATCGCATCCTTGAGATTGAATTCGATGAAATCGAGCTTGCCGAGATACTCGTCGTCCTTGAGGCGCGCTGCCGTCGGCTGCTCCATTCTGCCGAGCGCATTGGCTGCAGCATGCAGGTCGAAGCCGGCCGAATCCGCGAGTGAGCCCATGTCCTTGTCCATGATCAGGGTAATCTTGGTGGCGTTCCAGAATTTGGTCAGTCCATCGGCATTGGCCGCCAGCGCCGTCATCGTCAGGCCAGATCGCCAATAGACCGCCAGCTTCGGCGACGCCTTGGAATCCCGGCCCTTGTAAAAATGCTTGATTCGCTGATCGCGCACCATTTCCACGCCATGCACGGCAACGCCGATCAGCGCCGAGACCTGCTCCTTGCTGTCGCGATAGATGGGATTGTCGGCGGAGGGGTTCTTCCAGTCCTTGGCGACGCCGTCCGGCGCATCCCAGGCCGCCTGGAGTTCACCAGCAATGATCTCGACATTGCCTGCGATCGCCAGCCCGTAGCGGCAGCGGAATGGATCCCTCTCCGAGACGATGACTTCCGGATCGGTGCCGAAAAACAGGAACTCGAACGCGCCGAGACCCTGAATCGCGACGCTGCGATCCTTGAGCTTCGCTGCATCGGTGACCGTCTCGTCCGGTTTTGCGAGCAGGGCCTGTACCTGTTTGAGCCCGGTCGACTTGCGGTCGGGATAGAACAGGATGCGTTCGAGCCGGTTCTGCTGCATCACGGGGCCTTCGCGCAGGAATTCGATACGGCCCCAACTGGCGACGGTCTCTGCGAAACGGGCCTGCGCGGACTTCAGGCCGTCATCGCTCGGTGCGGCGCAAAACTTGCCTGTCTCGGAGACGAGCGCGGCCGCTTTCTCACGGAAATCCTTGTAGGCCGGCCGGACATAACCATCGACAGCATTTGCCATGACCTGCCTCGCCTTGGCGTCATCGAGAGCGGAGGCCGGCTGCGCGAAAAGGGAGAGCGAGAGCAACGCTGCAAGCCAGACGAATGATTTCATCTAAAGCGACTCCAGAAAGGCGATCAGCTTTTCGCGGTCGGTCCGCGAGAGTTTCGCATAATTGTCCCGGGTCTTCGCCGCTTCGCCGCCATGCCAGAGAATGGCTTCCTCAAGTGTCCGCGCCCGGCCATCGTGCAGGAAGAAAGTCTTGCCCGTCACGGTGCTCGTCAGCCCAATACCCCAGAGCGGCGCAGTGCGCCACTCCCTTCCTGTCGCACCCCCCACGACCTGGCCATCGGCCAGGCCGTCGCCCATGTCGTGCAGCAGGAAATCCGAATAGGGCCAGATCAGCTGGAACCGGAATTCCTTGAATGCCGCATCCTTTGCCGTGACGAATTTTGGCGTGTGGCAGGCGATGCAGCCGGATGCGTAGAACAGTTCCTTGCCCCTGAGCACATCGGGAAAACCGGATTTCCGCCGCGCCGGAACCGCCAGATGCTTGGAATAATGCGTGACGAGTTCGAGGATCGGGTCCGGCGCCTCGCTCTTGCCCAGTCGCTCTTGCTCCCCGGTCGCCAACGCCAGACAGTCAACCTCAGCGCTGGTGCAATCGCCATGCGGCCGGTCGATCGCCGATGTCGAGATGCCGATATCGCCGGCAAAAGCATGTGCCACCTGGTCGCCGATCAGCGCCGTCTCCGCCTTCCAGCCGAAACGCCCAATCCGCGTTTTGCCGTCGAGGCTGCCCACGATGTTGAGCTTGCCGGATATGCCGTCCTTGTCGGCGTCATCGGGATCTGCATGCGCGCGCAATTGCACCTCGGGAATAGCCTCGATCAGGCCGAGCCCGATCATCTGCGGCGCGATGCGGGGCGAGAGCGTCGTGGTCTTGTCGAGCGGGCCGTACCGGAGATCGGTTATGGAATAGTCCGGCTTGCGCAGCGTCACGACGCTGCCGTCTGGAAAGGTGAAGGGCAGGTCCGAATAGGTGACTTTCATCTGTCCCTCGGCCTTGATGCCGGCAATCGCTTTGTCCTGCAACTGAGTGCCGTAGACCGGATCGGCAAAATTCGGCGCCATCGTCTCGGCAAGAAACGCCCGCTCTTCATCCGTGGCGGCCGGCCTTGCCAACCGCAGGAACATCGTGCCAGGATTCTTGCCATCCGGCGGCGTGCCGCGGCCGTCATCCTTGTGACACTGCTCGCAGGAACGCGCATTGTAGAACGGCCCGAGCCCATCCGAAGCCTGGGTCGAGGATGGCGAGGCGACCCACAATTTGCGGAACAGCGCATTGCCGAGGCGGAAATCCATCCGCCGGTCCTCCGGCAGGTTAGTGGAGAAATGCGAGAAGGCGAGGCGGTCGGGCTCTTCGATTGAGGTTGCCGCGCCCGCCTGCAACGCCTCGAATTCCTCTGCCTGGGAGAAATCCGTCGTCGGCTTCAGCACCGCCTCGACCCGCGCCGCCTCAGCAGCGGTCAATTCGCTGCTGCCGGTCGCCAGAGCGAAAGCGCCATAGAGCGCCGGCACGAGTGCCAGCGCCGGCAGGGCCATCAGCCATTGCTTTTTCATTGCCGTTCAGGAAGGCGGATCACGCCCGCCTCCTGCCTGTCTTATTGGAACACGGCTTCAGGTTTATCGAGGCTGTCGGAACCTTCAAGTTCAATCTTGCCGAGGTTCAGCGCGGAAATGGCACGCTCGATAGACTTGGTCTGGTCGACAAGGCCGTCGATCGCGGCCTGCACCACCGCATTGCCGTCCTTGTTGCCGTCACCGATCATCTGGTCATAGGCTTCGACCGTCTCGCCACGCTTGGCCATGGCGTGCATGGCGTCGAGCGTCTTGTTGAGCTTGCCGGTCAGCTCGGTGTCGAGGGCCGCATCTTTTTCCTTCACCAGATCGGAAAGCGATGGGCCTTCCATCTTCGTGCCATCGACGCGGGTGTATTTACCGGTATAGACGCCGTCGATGCCGATCGCATCGTTGAGATGCGAGTTGAACGTGTTGTCGGCGAAGCAATCGTGCTCTTCCTCCGGGTCATGCAGCAGCAGCCCGAGCTTCATGCGCTCGCCGGCCAGTTCGCCGTAGGAGAGCGAACCCATGCCGGTCAGCATGGCGGACAGACCCTTGGTCGGATCGGTGGTCACGGCCTTGGCGGCATCGCCATCCGGCGCCCATTGCTTGACCATGAATTCGAGGTCGGAGACCAGAAGCGTCGAGGCGGCCTTGAGATAGGCGGCGCGTCGGTCGCAATTGCCGTTGGAGCAATTCTTGAGGTCGTAATCGATGTAGGACCGGTTGCCGGCGCCCGGGCCGGTGCCGTTCAAGTCCTGGCCCCAGAGCAGGAATTCGATCGCGTGATAGCCGGTCGCGACGTTGGACTCGGTTTCGTTTGCTTCCTGCAGGGTGCCTGAAAGCAGTTCCGGCGTGATCTTCGTCGCATCGACTTCCTTGCCGCCGATCGAGAACTTCGGATTGGCGATGACGTTAAGCGTATACTGGCCGTTGTCGTCGCTCTCGGTGCCGTAGGACTTGTCGACATAGTCGATCAGGCCTTCGTCGAGCGGCCAGGCATTCACCTTGCCTTCCCAATCATCGACGATCGCATTGCCGAAGCGGTAGGCTTCGGTCTGCTGGTAGGGAACGCGAGCCTTGATCCAGGCGTCCTTGGCCGCCTTCTGGGTCTCTTCGGAAGGTGCCGCGAGGAAGGCGTCGATCGCGGCATCCAGCGCCTTGGCGGTGATCAGCGCATCTTCATACTTGGCATGGCCCAGTTCGGCATAATGCTTGACCACGGCGGCAGGATCGGTCGCGGCGCCGGCAGCGGTCGCGATCAGCGATGCGCCTGCCAAGAATGCGAATGCGGCTGATCGTATCAAGGTCCTGGACATGAATTCTCCCTCACCGTTCTGGAATGATGAGGGGTCTTCGCGCAAAAACATACCTGTGTCAAACAGTATAGTTTACAACGAATCCAAACTGCTAAAGCCCTGGTTCAGCCCTTCTTGCGCATCATGGCAAAGAAGAAGCCGTCGGTGTCGGTCAGCGCAGGCGAGAGCGTTACAGTCATGCCGTCATGCGAAAGCGGTGCGACGCCGGTGGCGCCGAACAGCGCCTGCCAGCCCTCCAGCGCCGAGACCAATTCGAAACTGGGATCGCTTGCGATGAAATTCGCGACCTGCTTCTGGTTCTCGTCGGGAAGCACCGAGCAGGTGACATAGCAGAGCATGCCGCCGGGCCGCACGTAGGGCGCAGCGGACTCCAGCACCTGGCGCTGCTGGTTGATGCGCTCGTCCAGGTTCTTCTGCGTCAGCCGCCATTTGGTATCGGGGCGGCGGCGCCATGTGCCGGTTCCGGTGCAGGGCGCATCGATCAGCACGCGGTCGCATTTGCCGACGAGGTGGGCGAGATCCTTTTCGCGCTCATGGACCTGCACATTGCGGGTGCCGGCTCGGCGCAGCCGTTCGATGATCGGCGCAAGCCGCTTGCGGTCGGCGTCGAAGGCGTGGATCTGCCCCTTGTTGTGCATGATCGCCGAAAGCGCCAGTGTCTTGCCGCCGCCGCCTGCACAATAGTCGAGGATCTGTTCGCTATCCTTTGCCATGACGAGATCGGCAACGATCTGCGAGCCCTCGTCCTGCACTTCGAACCAGCCCTTGGCGAAGGAAAGCTCGGCCGTCACATTCGGCAGCCGCGAGGGGCCTTCGCCGGAGGGAATGCGGATGCCTTCGCGGGCGATCGGCGAGGGGACGGCATGGGCTTCCTCAAGCGCCGACACGACCTTGTCGCGGGTGGCACGCAGCGTATTGGCGCGAAGATCGAGCGAGGGGCGGAGCGCCAGCGCCTGGGCTTCTCTCAGCCAGTTGTCGCCGAAGTTCTCCTCGAACAGCGGCACGACCCATTCGGGAATGTCGCCCTGGATATGGGCTGGCGCGTCGGAAAGATTGCGGGATTGGAACGCGGCGAGGCTCAGCGGATCGAGCGGCTCGGGTGCGAACTTGTCGCCGTCGAGTTCTGTAGCGAGCTTTTCGGGAGAGATGCCCCACTGGCGAAACATCACCGAATGGGCGATTGCCGAAGGGCTTGCGCCATCCATCAGCCAGGCATGGGAGAGCTTCATGCGCAGCGCGTCGTAGACGATATTGCCCACAGCGGCCCTGTCGCCGGAGCCCGCGAAACGCCGCGACAGGCCCCAGTCCTTGAGCGCGTCGGCCACTGGCCGGCGACGGGTCTCGATATCGTGGAGGACCTCTATGGCCCCCGCCAGGCGACCGCCCAAACGCATGATCTTCTCCAGTTCTCCATCGGGGTCGTAACCGCGATTGCGGGGAAGAGCAAGCGTTCGGGCGTCAGGCGCCGTATTAGCGGCTGACAGTCTCGTAACAGACCTTGGCGTGGCCGGAGCTGATCATGCCGATCTGGCTGGCAGCCGCCTTGGAAAGATCGAGTATGCGTCCCCTGATAAATGGGCCGCGATCGTTGATACGTACGATGACGCTCTTGCCGTTGCGGGGATTGGTGACTTTCAGCTTTGTGCCAAAACGCATGGAACGATGTGCCGCCGTAAGCCTTTTAGGGTTCATACGCTCGCCGGATGCAGTCCGGGAATGGAGAGCGTACCAGGACGCGCCGCCACAACCGTTTTTGGCGAATGCTGCGTTCGTGGAGAGTGCCGTCGTCGCGATGATTGTCGCGGCGAACGCCGCAGTGTGGATTATTTTTTTCAATTTTGAACTTTCCCGTCCCGTTTCATGTGTGAAAGCGGCTTTGACGGGTAAAAAATGGCAAAAACGTGCCTCGCGTGATCACGCAATATTAATGAATGAAATATTTAATGGGTGATCGCAGGTGAATCTGCGCGACGCCTAACACAACTGTAAGTTATTTATGCCTTGAAAACAGACATTAAGCAGCAACGTTCGCGGATGGCATTGTATTCGCGCAACACTCACAGAATTCGCGAAGAATCTTGAAGTTAAGCATATTTTAACCGGCCAATTCCGTAAGATTTTTGCCGGCGGTCGAGAGCGGATGAGCTTTGAGGCCGAGTCTCAGAACGACCGCCAGGCGTTTTCGTTCCACATCTTGGTCAGGGAATCCCGATAATCGGGATAGAGAAACTCGAAGCCCAGCGCCGTTGCCTTGGCGTTCGATACCCGCTTGCTCTCGCCATAGAAGGAGCGGGCCATGGGGCTGAGTTCGGCGGTCTCGAAGGCGACGTCCGGCGGCACCGGCACATGCATCAGCCGGGCGGCATATTCCACGACATCCTGCGCGGGCGCGGGCTCCTCGTCGGTCACATTATATATGCCGCCATAATTCAGCGAGATCAGGAATTGGACGAAGCGGCCGATATCCTCGACACGGATGCGGTTGAACACCTGGCCTTCCTTGATCAGCCGCCGTGCGGTGCCGTTTTCCAGGTTGAGAAATTGATTGCGGCCGGGGCCGTAGATGCCCGAGAGCCGCAGGATAGCCACCGGCACGCCGATCTTTTCGCCAGCATCGAGCCACTCTTTCTCCGCGATCACCCGCTCACGCGAGCGTTCGGAGACCGGTTCGAGATCGGCATCCTCGTCCACCCAGCCGCCCTGGCGGTCGCCATAGACGCCGATGGTCGAGAGATAGCCGATCCACTGGAGATTTGGCGCAAGTGCCTTGAGATCGCCGAAGCGCTTGAGGAAAGCGTCGCCGTACTCACCCGGAGAGATGGACTGCACGAGATGCGTGGCGCCGGCGAAGGCGTCGATCAGTTCGGGCGAAATTGTAGCGCCGTCGAACACCAGCGGCTTGGCACCTGCGCGCTCGACTTCGGCGAATTTGGCCGCCGAGCGGGTCGTGCCGAAAACCTCGTCGAAGGATGGCCCGCAGATCCGCGCAATCGACTTGCCGGAATAGCCCGCGCCCAGGATCAGGAGCCTCATCACACATTCTCCGCTTGCTGCAATTCCGTCAACACATTCTCGTCGGTCTCTTCCGACAACAAATGGCGCGAAGTTTCAAGCCCTCCAAGACGCGAGAGTGCCCATACCGCCATCGCCCGGACATCAGGCGAGGCGTCCGACAGCAAGCGCCGACAGTGTTCGATCAATGCAGCATCGCCCGAATTGCCGGCGGCAATCAGGCAATTGCGGATGAAACGGTCGCGACCAATCCGCTTGACCGGCGAGCCGGAAAAGAAGCTCCGGAAGGCCGGATCGTCGAGTGCCAGTAACTCGGCCAGCGGCGGAGCCGCAAGGTCAGCGCGCGCCTTGAGCTTCATCTCGTGGCCGGCGACCGCGAACTTGTTCCACGGACAGGCCGCAAGGCAATCGTCGCAGCCATAGATGCGATTACCGATCTGGGGCCGGAACTCGGCCGCGATCGGCCCCTTGTGCTCTATCGTCAGGTAAGAAATGCAGCGCCGCGCGTCGATCTGGTAGGGCGCCGGGAACGCGTTCGTCGGACAGGCGTCAAGACAGGCCCGGCAGGAGCCGCAATGATCGACCTCCGGCGTATCGGGGATCAGTTCGGCATCGGTGAATATGCTGCCGAGAAACAGCCAGGAGCCGAATTCCCGGCTCAGCAGATTGGTATGCTTGCCTTGCCAGCCCAGTCCCGCTTTGGCGGCAAGCGGCTTCTCCATCACCGGCGCGGTATCGACGAAGACCTTGATCTCCGCGCCGCTGCGGGCGGCAAAACGACTACCGATCTCTTTCAATTTGCCCTTGATCACGTCGTGGTAGTCGCGGTTGCGGGCATAGACGGAGATGTTGCCCACGCTTTTCCGCTGCAAATCTTCACGCGGGTCGTGATCCGGTCCGTAGTTCATGCCCAGCATGATGACCGACTTCGCCTCCGGCCACAGGCTCATTGGCGAAGCGCGGCGCTCGCGCGTTTCTTCGAGCCACGCCATGGTGCCGTGATGGCCTGCATCGACGAAGGCGGAGAGGTTTTCGCCCAGCACCGCGTCGGTATCGGCGGACGTGATCCTGCAAATGTCGAAACCGGTTTCACGCGCCAGCCGCTTGGCGTATTCCGAGAGTTTCTTCGGGTCTTTAGAAATCGAGGTCGGCATAGTGCGATACCGGCGTGACGCCGCGCACCCGGTCGTTGAGCAGCGGCCGGAAGCTCGGGCGCGATTTGAGCCTCTGGTACCATTCCTTGACCTGCGGCCACTCGTTCCAGTCGACCTCGCCGAGATAATCGAGGACGGAGATTGTCGCGGCACCGGCGAGATCGGCATAGGACAGCCGTTCGCCCGCAAGCCATGTGCGTGAGCCCGCAAGCCAGGCGAGATAGCGCATGTGCTGGCGGATATTGTTGCGCGAGGTGCGCAGAATTTTCGAATCGGGCGCGCCACCGCCATGGTCCGGCGTCATCTGCAGCTTGTAGACACGCTCGCGCACCAGGGGCCGCGTCACGTCCTGTTCGGCCTTGAACAGAAACCACTCGGTCAGCCGGCGGATTTCCGCGCGCTGGAAAGGGTCCTCGGCGAGCAGTCGGCGGTCCCGCTTCAAAACGCCGCTGGTCTCGTCCATGAACTCCGAGATGATCGTGGCACCGCAGAGCGTCCGCATATTGTCGTCGAGATAGACGGGCACAGTTCCGGCGGGATTCAAGGCAATGAAATCCCTGCGCTTTTCCCAAGGCTGTTCCTCGATCAGTTCCGCCTGGAAGCCGTATTCCGCGAAGATCAGGCGCACGAAGCGCGAGGCGGTGGACATGGAGTGGTGATAAAGAACAGGCATATTCGTCCCGGCTGGATTAGCGAATTTCACTCAATGGCGGCTGGTCAGCCGGACTGTCAAGGCTGTATAGGGGTTTTTAACCTTGCCAGCCCATTGCACGTTATCTCATCTAAAACCCTGCATCATTCTTAATTTTCCATGAGGTCCTCATGAGCGAACCGAATATTTTCAGCGCCCTTATCCTAGGTCTCATCGAAGGGCTCACCGAATTCATCCCGGTTTCGTCCACGGCGCATGTCCAACTGGCCAGCCATTTCCTCAAATTCGAGTCGCCCAGCAATGCGTTCACGATCCTGGTGCAGCTCGGCGCGATTCTGGCTATCCTGCTCGTCTATTTCAAAAGACTGCTGGATGTGGCGCTGACGCTGAGATCGAGCGAGCGGTCGCGATATTTCGTGTTGTCCATTCTCATCGCCTTCCTGCCCGCCGTCGTGGTCGGGGTCTTTGCCGAAAGCTACATCAACCAGATGCTCGAGAAGCCTGCGATCATGTGCTACGTGCTGATCATCGGCGGCATCGTGCTTCTGGCGGTCGATCGCCTGCGGCTCCAGCCGCGCCATTTCGATGCGATGGCCTATCCGCTGCCGTTGGCATTGAAGATCGGCATCTGCCAGTGCGTGGCGATGATACCCGGCACATCCCGCTCCGGCGCGACGATCGTAGGCGCGTTGTTGATGGGGGCCGACAAGCGCTCGGCGGCGGAATTCTCGTTCTTCCTCGCCATGCCGACGATGGTCGGCGCCTTCGTCTACAAACTCTACAAGGTCCGCAACGATCTGACGATAGACGACACGACGGCAATCGTCGTCGGCTTCCTTGCGGCTTTTGTGTCGGGCTTGTTCGTGGTGCGCTCGCTGCTCGCCTTCGTCTCGCGCCGCGGCTATGCGCCTTTCGCCTGGTGGCGTATCATCGTCGGCGCGCTGGGCCTGCTCGGCCTCTATTATCTCGGCTGAGCCTGGGGAAACTGGAGCAACAAAAAGGGCCGCGAAAACGGCCCTTTTCATTCAAACTCGATTTGGTCTTACTTGGCGGTGTTTTCCGCGCAGACGCCGTAAGCCGGCGAGCACTTGGACTGGTCAGCCGCGACCGTGCGCGGTGCGACGAACGAGCCGGCAAGAATGACAAGCGCCGCACACGCAAAAAACAATGCGATCGATTTGCCCATTTTAGTTCCCCTGGAATGACTGAAAGCTGCCCAATCTGCCTACCGATCCGGCAGTCTCTTGGCTCGGGTTCTAGTCAGCGAAATTTGCATTAGCAATAAAACATGCATGCTGAAGACGGCGTTAACGCCGCATTGCTTTTTTCATGCGTCTTTTCTGCAACTTCGGAATAGGCGTTACAGCGGAAGCCGAATCTCTGTCGGATTACGATGAGCTGAATTGGTTCGGCCGAACGCAGAAAACGCCGGAATGCCCGGCGCTTGAGAGATATTGGAAGTGAAAATTCAGGACCGATCTGTTCAGGCTGCCTTGTCAGGCTGGGTGAACTGGCCCTCGGGCCGGTAGCGTATGAGATAGCTCGGCAGGATCGCATCTGCCAGCGTCGGCTTGATGCCGAGGCCTTCCAGGGTCCGGCCCTCCTTCTTCGCCGCTTCGGAAACCACGTTGTCGCTCCTGAGCAGCGTCACCTGGTCGGCGGTGATCGGCGGCGTGATGAACGGAATGAGCGAACTGATCGAGCCGATGATCGACGCCACCCAGAAGGGCAGCGGCACCAGCGTCTTCTCGCGACAGGTGATCCGGAGGATATCCTCGATGATCGCGCGAAAACTCTTCACCTCGGCGCCGCCGAGTTCATAAATCTTGCCGCCTTCGACCTTGCCTTCGATGGAGCGCGCGACAGCCTCGGCGACGTCATCGACATAGACCGGCTGGAACCTGGTGTGGCCGCCGCCGACCAGCGGCAGAGCGGGCGCGATGCGGGCCATGTCGGCGAATTTGTTGTAGAAGCCGTCCTCGGGGCCGAACATGACGGACGGCCGGTAGATCACGGCATCCGGCAGCAGCGAAAGGATCGCCTTTTCCGCCTTCGCCTTGGTGCGGGCATAGGCCGAGGCCGAATCGATATCGGCGCCGATCGCCGAGATGTGGGTGAGCTTGACGCCGGCATTGCGGCAGGCTTCGGCAATGGCGCGCGCCCCGAAATCCTGTACGGCATCGAAGCCGTTGCGGCCGGCCTCATGCAGGATGCCCACGCAATTGATCACATGGTCGGAGCCGCGCACTGCCGCATCGACGGAATTGCGGTAGCGCAGATTAGCCTGGACAAAGGCGATCTGGCCAACGTTGCCGAGCGGCTGAAGGTGGATAGCGAGATCCGGCCGGCGGACGGCGACGCGGATGCGGTAGCCGCGCCTGGCCAGCACGCGCACGATATGACGCCCGAGGAAACCCGACCCTCCGAATATGGTCACAAGTTTCGGCACGTTGGACAGCGTCATTTCCATCTCCTGAACAGCGGGAATTGCTTGGTTCGTATTACCGCAATCGTGCGGTGACTGGAAGCGGCTAAATCCCTTCGACAATCACCATTTCGGCGTCTGCGACCTCTTGCCGTATCACGGCGGCAATCTGGTACTCCGGCGAGTGGTAGCAGTCATGCGCCGCTTCGAGCGAAGGAAACTCGATCACCACGTTGCGCGCCCGGACCTGACCCTCCAGCCGCTCATGGCGGCCGCCGCGTGCGAGGAACACCGCGCCGTATTTTTCGAATGCGGGCTTGGCGGCGGACACATAGTCCTTGTAGCGCTCCGGCTCACGTACATCGACGCGGGCGATCCAATATCCTTTGGCCATCAGTTCCTCCTGGGACTTATGATTTATCAAAATCTAGAGCGCCGTCTCCATTTCGGCAAGTATCGCACGCGCTGCTTCGCGTGGATCGGACGCCTTGACGATCGGCCGACCCACCACGAGATGGCTGGAACCCGCCCGGATGGCCTCGGCTGGCGTCATCACCCGCTTCTGGTCGCCGGGATCGGAACCCACCGGCCGGATGCCCGGGGTCACCACCGCCATATCGGCACCGACGATGCGGCGCACGGCATTCGCCTCCTCGGCCGAACAGACGATGCCGCCCATGCCGGCGCGGCGGGCCTGTTCGGCACGGCGCAGCACCAGCGTATGCGGATCGTACTCGTATCCCGCCTCGATCAGGTCGGTCTCGTCCATGGAGGTCAGGACCGTCACGCCAAGCAGGCAGAGCCCGGAGCCGCGCGCCGCCTCGACCGCAGCCCGCATCGCCTTGGGATAGGCATGCAGCGTCAGCATCGTCATGCCCATTTTCGCGATGTTCTCGACGCCGGACGCGACCGTGTTGTCGATGTCGAGCAGTTTCATATCAAGGAAGATTTTCTTGCCTTCGCGCGCGAGGTCGCGGGCGAATTCCAGGCCGCCGGCAAAGACCAGCTGGTAGCCGATCTTGTAATAATCGACGGTATGGCCGAGCTTTTTGACGATCTGTTCGGCTTCACCGATATTCGGCACATCGAGCCCGACGATCAGATGGTCCCTGGCTGCCATAGTGCCTGCTCCTTGCCTTGGAATCGCTCGCGGACCAGTCGCATGGCTGCCACTGGTCCGCAAGACGAAAGACGGTCAAGTCACCGGAAAATGATCACTTCCAAGGCGCGCCAGCGACCATCTTCACGCTCGCATTGAGGCGGTTCCAGACGTTGATCAGCGAAATCGACACGATCAGCGCCGCAAGCTCCTTTTCGGGATAGTGGTGGGTCGCGTCTTCCCAGATGTCGTCCGGCACCGGGTCGGCCTTGTCGGCAAGGCGCGTCACCGATTCCGTGAGCGCCAGTGCCGCGCGTTCGGCATCGGTGAAGTAAGGTGTGTCGCGCCATGCGGCGACGGAGAAGATGCGCTCGTCGCTCTCGCCCTTCTTCTTCAGTTCCGTCGCATGCATGTTGACGCAGACGCTGCAGCCGTTGATCTGGCTGGCACGAAGCTCGACCAGCTTGCGGGTCACCAGCGGCACCAGCTCTTCGGTCGACTTGCTGAGCGCATAGAGCGCTTGCAGGGCCTGCGGCAGGATGAGGGCGGGGTTGTTCATTCTTGCTTGCATGATATTTCTCCTCGAAATCAAGGCGTTGCGTTCGACGACTTCCCCTGGGACATGATCTCTGTCACATCGGCGGGATCTCGTTCGTCATCCATCTGACGCAACGCGAACGGGGAATGTGACCGATGGACGAAGAAAAATTTCTCGCCGAGCAATTCAAGGCCAACCGCAGCCACCTGAAGAGCGTCGCCTATCGCATGCTGGGCTCGATGAGCGAGGCCGAGGATGCGGTGCAGGAAACCTGGCTCCGGCTGTCTCGCGCGGAAGCGTCCGATATCCGCAACATGGGCGGCTGGCTGACAACGGTGATCTCGCGGGTGGCGCTCGATATGCTCCGCGCGCGAAAAAGCCGCCGCGAAGATCCGTTAGGTCCCACCGTCACCGAGCCCTCGGTGAGCCATTCCGATCCCGGTGGTTTCGAGCATGAGGCGATGATGGCCGATTCGGTTGGTCTCGCCATGCTGGTCGTGCTGCAGCAACTGACGCCGGCCGAACGCATCGCCTTCGTGCTGCACGACATGTTCGACCTGCCCTTCGACGATATCGCTCCCATCGTCGACCGCACGCCGGAAGCCGCCCGCCAGCTCGCCAGCCGCGCCCGCCGCCGCGTGCAGGGCAAGCCGAGCCCGGACGAAGCCGAACTCGCCAGCAACCGTTCGATAGTCGCCGCGTTTCTGACAGCCTCACGGACGGGCGACCTGAGAGGCCTGCTCGCCGTACTCGACCCCAATGTGATCATGCGCGCCGACGTGGCCGCCATGAATCTCGGCGCAATCTCGCCGGAAACCCGCGGCGCCGATGCCGTGGCCCACGCCTTCGCCGGTCGCGCCCGCAACGCCCAGGTCGGCCTCGTCGGCGGCGCCATCGGCGTCATCATCGCGCCCGAGGGCCAGCTACGGCTGGTGCTGGAAGTCGTCATCCGCGATGGCAAGATCGTCGAGATCAGCTCGGTGGCTGATAAGGACACGCTGGCGAATATGGAGATGACGGTGCTGGAGTGAGGTAAGCAGGGGTCCGAGTTAGGGCCCCTGCCAACTCTCCATCGGCACCCACCCCGTCAGCAGCTTGTGATCGCTCAGTCGGAACGCATAAAGATTGCCGCCACCGCCGCCCGTCTGGTCATGGCTTCTGGCGATAGGTATGCCGCCGAGATGGCATCTGAGCAGCGTGCCAACGCCGCCATGGCCGACGAAAGCAATTGGGACCGTGGAGTCGTGATCGGCGAGCGCCGCCTCGACGACCGATACGATCCGCGCCTGCGCATCCACTGCCCGCTCCCAGCCGTGGAAGCTCTCGTCAGGATGCGCGAAGAACCAGTCGGCCGCCTTCTCGAACTCCGGCGGCGGCAGGAAGCCCGTGGCGGAACGGTCGTTCTCGTGCGCACCGTCGGTGATCTCAAACCGGACGCCGGCGGCATCCGCCAGAATCTCAGCCGTTTCGATCGCCTTGGTCTCGTCGCTTGATAGGATCCTGCCGAGCTTCTTCACCCACGGCAGTGCTGATGTTGCAATGGCGCGCTCGCGACCGACATCGCTCAGCCCCCATTTCGGAACCGGCACATCGGGATCGATCCTGACCTGTGGATGGGTGATGTAGAGGCCGAACATCGGGGGAAGTTAGTGCAGCTTCTTGTAATGCCAGATCTGCGCCGGCGGGATGTTGCGCATGATGAAGTCGAAATGCTTGATCGTGTAGCTGTCCGGCCGCGCGACGACAGGTGAGACCGGGCCGTACGAGAACTGCACGACGGGCCGCCCGACGGGAACGAGCTTGAGCAAGTCCTCGATCAGCTTGACGCGCTGGTGCATGGGAAAATTGAGCAGCGGGATGCCCGAGATCACGCAGTCGAACTTCTGGCCGCGATAATTTTCAAGCGTCTCGGCAAGCGAGAAGGCGTCGCCATTGATGAAATTGACGCCCGGATATTTGCCGCGCAGGTGGCGCACGAAATCGCTGGAATACTCGACGGACACAACGTTCTCGGGCTTCACGCCCTTGTCGAGAATCGCCCTGGTGATCACGCCGGTGCCCGGGCCGAGTTCGAGAACAGGCAGGCCGGAACCGGTATCGATGATGCTCGCCATCCGGTTGGCCATGCGCGCCGAGGTCGGCATGATGGCGCCGACTGTCTTGGGTGTGGAGATGACGCCTTTGATGAAACGGATGTTGTCGTCGAATTTCTCGGCGAAACGGCTCTTTATGCGCTGCATATTCCGGCTTTCCCCATCTTCTCGTTGCGGCTACTCCAACAGCTAAAAAACGGTAAAAGCAAGGCTCTTATTCGCCAGATTGTGTAAAGTTTTGTATCGGTTAACGCGCGTGGTTTATACGCGCATCGGCATCAGCACGTAGAGCGCATCGACGCTCGACGAATCCAGGATGATCGTCGGCGAGCCGGGATCGGCGAGCTTGAAGACGGCATCCTCGCCGGTCAGCTGGCTGGTAATGTCGAGCAGGTAACGCGCGTTGAAGCCGATTTCCAGCGGATCGCCCTCGTAGGACACGGCGAGTTCTTCCGTCGCACTGCCCGAATCGGGGTTATTGACCGTCAGCACCATCTGGCCATCGGTGAGCGCGATCTTCACTGCGCGGCCGCGCTCCGACGAAATCGTCGAGACGCGGTCGACTGCGCTGGCAAAGGTCGAGCAATCGACGCGCATTTCCTTGTCGTTGCCTGCCGGGATGACCCGCTGATAGTCAGGGAACGTGCCGTCGATCAGCTTGGATGTGAGCACGATCTCGCCAAAGGAGAGGCGGATCTTGGAATCCGAGACTTCGAACTTCACCTCCGAATCCGGGTTTTCGATCAGCTTCTGGATTTCACCAACCGTCTTGCGCGGAATGATGATGCCAGGCATGCCCTCGGAGCCCGAGGGCGCCTCGATCTCGGAGCGGGCGAGGCGGTGGCCGTCGGTGGCGACCGCGCGCAGCTTCAGCGCCCCATCGGCCTCGACGGTGTGGAAGTAGATGCCGTTCAGATAATAGCGCGTCTCCTCGGTGGAGATCGCGAACTGCGTCCGCTCGATCAGCATCTTGAGATCGGCGGCTTTGATCTGGAACGAATGGCTGAACGTGCCGGCGGTCAGATCGGGGAAATCACCTTCCGGCAGGCATTGCAGCGAGAATTTCGACCGGCCCGACATCACGGTCATCGTCGTGCCCTCGGTGTTGACCGCGAGCGCCACTTCCGAACCGTCCGACAATTTGCGCACGATCTCGTAGAGCAGATGCGCGGGCACCGTGGTCGAGCCGGCCTTCTCGGTCATGGCGGGCGCGGCTTCGGTTATCTCGAGATCGAGGTCGGTCGCCTTCATCTGCAGGCTCGAACCTTCAGCCTTGAGCAGCACGTTGGAAAGGATCGGGATCGTGTTGCGTCGTTCCACCACGCGATGCACGTGGCCGAGGGATTTGAGAAGATTGGAACGCTCGAGAGTGATACGCATGATGCCTGCCGTTTTGTGTTCTTGCCGGGAGAACCGGATTCCGTCCCTGATTGGACGGGCAAAATGGCAGAAATACCGCGTGCTGTGCAAGGGGTTATGGGCATTGGCTATGATTAATTCATAGTTGCGCACGTAATCCCCAACGCGCATAAAGCCGGAAATGCCGAATTCGCGGAGTCCCCCTTGGCCGAGAACGAAACCGATGATCTTCCGTCAGCCGGGACATACCGCATCAGGACGCTCGAAATTCCCGCCCGGCCGCTGGAGCCTGCGCTCTATCTCGTCTCCACACCGATCGGCAATCTCGGCGACATAACGCTGCGTGCGCTCGAAACGCTCGCCGGCGCCGATGTCGTCGCGGCGGAGGATACACGGGTGACGCGGGTGCTGCTCGATCGCTTCGCGATCGGCAAGAGGCCCTACGCCTATCACGATTACAATGCCAACGAGGTCGGCCCGAAACTGATCGCAGCGCTCGCGCAGGGCAGGTCGGTGGCGATCGTTTCCGATGCCGGCACGCCGCTGGTCTCCGATCCGGGTTACAGGTTGGTGAAGGAGGCGCTGGCCGCAGGGTTCAAGGTCATACCAGTGCCGGGGCCATCCTCGGTCGTCACCGCGCTTTCCGCATCCGGACTGCCGAATGACAGCTTTTTCTTCGCCGGCTTCCTGCCGCAGAAGGAAAAGTCCCGGCGCGATCGGCTGGCCGAGGTAAAGGATGTTCCCGGCACGCTCATCTTCTTCGAATCGCCGCACCGCCTGCCATCGAGCCTTGCTGACATGGCTGCCGTGCTCGGCGCTCGTGACGCTGCCGTCTGCCGCGAACTGACCAAGACCTTCGAGGAATTCCGCCGGGGCACGCTCGCCGAACTGGCTGCCCATTATGAGGCAAATGACAATGTGAAGGGCGAGATCGTCATCTGCGTGGCGCCGCCCGCGGAGAAACAGGCGCCGGAGGGCGAAGTGCTCGATACGCTGCTAAAAGGTCTGCTCAAGGAAATGCCCGTGTCACGCGCGGCGACCCACGCCGCCCAGCAGACGGGCCTTCCCCGCAAGGATCTCTATTCCAGGCTGCTGGAGCTGAAAGGCTGATCATGCCGCCACGCAGCCCCAAGGATCGAAAGAAGGCTCTGCGGCGCGGCCATGTCTCCGAATATCTCGCTGCCTTGTCCCTAACGCTGCGCGGCTACCGCATCGTCGCGATGCGCTACCGCGTCAAATCCGGCGAGATCGACATCATCGCGCGCAAGCGTGACGTTGTAAGCTTCATCGAGGTCAAGGCGCGGGCGACAACCGAGGCCTCGGTCTTCGCCGTCGATGGTTGGACCCAGAACCGTATCCGCAACGCCTCCATGTTCTGGCTTTCGAGCCAGAAGGATGCGGGCCTTCTGTCATATTCCTATGACATTGTCGCCGTCCGGCCCTGGCGCTGGCCCGTCCATCTCAGGGACGCGTTCTGAAAAAACGCCGGCAGCCTGTGGACATCGCGGACTGTCAAGAAGCTGCAATCAAACTGTTACGCACCCGTCACGGACGAGGCCTACTGGACGTTCCCGAAACCAAGGCCCGACGGCCTCAAAGGTGGGAAGGGAAAACCATGATCCGGAAGCTCTCGTTTGCCGCATTGGCATTCGCATTCACGACGACGTCCTCGCTCGCCGCGACCAACATCACGTGGTGGCATGGCATGGGCGGCCGCAACGGCGAAGTCATCAACGAAGTGGCGCAGAAATTCAACGCCGCGCAGGCCGAGTGCGTGCTGAATCCCGTCTCCAAGGGCACGTATGAGGAAGCGCTTGCCGCCGGCATCGCCGCCTTCCGTTCGGGCGAACAGCCGAACATCCTGCAGGTATTCGATGCTGGTGCCGCCACCATCATCAATGCCAAGGGTGCTGTCGTCCCCGCCGAGGACCTGATCACCAAGGCCGGCTACACGTTCGACCGCAATGCCTTCATCGAAGGCGTCCGCTATTTCTACGCCGATTCCGATGGCAAGTTCGTCGGCATGCCGTTCAATTCCTCGGCGCCCATCATGTACATCAACACCGACGCCCTGAAGAAGGCCGGTGTCGAGGCCCCCAAGACCTGGGAAGAATTCGAAGCCATCGCGCCGAAGCTCAAGGAAGCCGGCTTCATCCCGCTCGTCCAGGCACAGCTGACCTGGCAGTTCACCGAGAATTTCTTCTCGCGCAACAACATCCAGTTCGCCACCAACAACAATGGTTATGACTCGGTCGTCGATACCAAGATCCACGTGACCGATCCGAACCTGGTCATGATGTTCGAAAAGCTCAAGACCTGGTCCGATGAAGGCTACTTCGCCTATTACGGCGCCGGCTGGTCCGACAATCAGAAGGTCTTCGAAGAAAACAAGGCAGCTCTGTGGATCGGTTCGTCCGGCTCTTTCGGCGGCCTGAAGAAGACTGCCCAGATGCCCTTCTCGGCGACTTTCCTGCCCTACTGGGGTTCAATCAAGGGCGCCGGCACGTCATCCTTCATCGGTGGCGCAGCGCTCTTCGCGATGTCCGGCAAGCCTGATGCAGAGAACAAATGCGTTGCCGACTTCTTCCAGTTCCTGACCTCGCCCGAGATCCAGAAGTTCTACCATGAGGCAACCGGCTACGTCGCCATCACCAAGGCTGCCTATGAGCTCACCAAGAAGGAAGGCTTCTACAAGGAGAACCCGGTTGCCGAAATCGGCATCCAGCAGCTGTCGCTGCCGTCGGGCGAGTGGTCGAAGGGTTATCGCCTCGGCTTCTACCCGCAGATCCGCGCCGTGATGGAACGCGAATATGGCCGTATCTTCTCGGGCGAAACCACCGTCAAGGAAGCCATGGAAACGATCGAGAAGGAAGGCAACGAGCTTCTCGCCCGTTTCGCCAAGACCGCCGGCTGATTTAGCCTCTCGGTTGCCCCTCACCCTGACCCTCTCCCCGCTCGCGGGGAGAGGGGACGCCAGGATCGCCATCCGTGCCACAAATCCCTTCTCCCCGTTTTCACGGGGAGAAGGTGGCGGCAGCCGGATGAGGGGCGATTCTCAACGCCCGAAAGTCCTTTCATGAAGCGCGTGCAGTTCTCGTCGCCCACTCTGCCTTATCTGTTGCTGGCGCCGCAGCTCGCCGTGATCTTCATCTTCTTCTATTGGCCGTCCGTGCAGGCGGTGCAATCCTCCTTCTATATCGAGGACCCGTTCGGCTTCGGCTCGACCTTCGTGGGGTTTGCCAATTATTCGGATGCGATCTTCTCGTCGCAATATCTGAAGATCGCCGAATTCACGACCATCTTCACCGCGCTGGTGACCTTCTTCGCGTTGTCGATCGGCCTGCTGCTGGCAATCAAGGCCGATGCCGTGATCCGCGGCGCCTCCGCCTACAAGACGCTGCTGATCTCGGTCTATGCCATCGCCCCGCCGGTCGCCGGCCTGATCGGCATGATGTTTTTCGACCAGCATATCGGCCCGTTCGTGAAGATCGCCGGCTATCTCGGCTGGGACATGAAGGTCGGGCTCAATTACTTCGACACGGCTTTCTCCATGGTCTTCGTATCGGTCTGGAAGCAGATCCCCTACAATTTCATCTTCTTTCTCTCTGGCCTGCAGGGCATTCCGGTCTCGGTGCGCGAGGCGGCCCTGATCGACTGCCGCAACGGGTTGAAACGCTTCTTCACCGTCATCCTGCCGCTGCTCGCGCCCACCGCCTTCTTCCTGCTGGTCATCAACGTCACCTATTCGCTGTTCGACACCTTCGCCGTCATCGACGTGATGGTGAAGGACAAGGCCGCCAACAATCCGATCACGCTGGTCTACAAGGTCTATCTCGATGGCTTCCGGGGCAACGATATCGGCGGCTCGTCGGCGCAATCGGTGATCCTGATGATCGTCGTCTTCGTGCTCACCATTCTCCAGTTCCGCTTCATCGAGCGGCGCGTCCATTACAATTGAGAGGGCGGCGGACATGTACAAGACCAAGCCTCTCGACCACCTGATCCTGATCCTCGGCTGCCTGCTGATGGTGACGCCCGTGCTTGTCGCCTTCATGACCTCGACGCACGAGGCGGCGGAAATTCATTCCAAGGGCCTGATGCTCTCCTGGGGCAATCATTTTGAAGAGACCTATACCAAAGTGCTCACCCAGAAGGGCGGCTTCACTGGCGAGGTGACCGGCGCTCGCATGCTGCTCAATTCCTTCATCCTCGGCATCGGCTTCGCACTCGGCAAGATCGTGCTATCCATGCTGGCGGCCTACGCGATCGTCTATTTCCGCTTCCGGCTGGCGACCTTCTCCTTCTGGGTAATCTTCACCACGCTGCTGCTGCCGCTCGAAGTCCGTATCGTGCCGTCCTATCAGGTGATGTCGAACCTGCATCTGCTCAACACCTATACCGGTCTTATCGTGCCGCTGCTGGCATCCGCCACCGGCACATTCTATTTCCGCCAGTTCTTCATGTCGGTGCCCGATGAACTGCTCGAAGCCGCGCGCATCGATGGTGCGGGGCCGTTCCGCTTCTTCATCGATATCCTATTACCGATCTCGCGCACGATGATCGCGGCGATCTTCATCATCATGTTCGTCTATGGCTGGAACCAGTATCTCTGGCCGATGCTGATGACCACCGACGAGAGCTTCTACACGCTGATGCGCGGCATCAAATCGATCCTGCAAGTGTGGATCGGCTCGCAGATCCCCGATTACAACGAGGCCTTCGCGCTTGCCGTGCTCGCCATGCTGCCGCCGGTCCTGCTCGTCGTGATCTTCCAGCGCTGGTTCATCAAGGGCCTCACAGAGAGCGACAAGTAGCCATGCAATTCAAAAGGATGCCGCTGTGGCGCGTATAGAAATCAGCCAGGTCTCAAAGATCTACTCCAACGGCATGACCGCCGTGAACGGCGTCTCGGTCGATGTTGCCGATGGCGAGTTCATCGTGCTGGTCGGACCCTCCGGCTGCGGAAAATCGACGCTTCTGCGCATGGTCGCGGGCCTCGAGGATATCTCGAAGGGCGAGGTGAAGATCGGCGAGAAGGTCGTCAACAAGACCGATCCGGCCGACCGCGACATCGCCATGGTGTTCCAGAACTACGCGCTCTATCCGCATATGACCGTCTACGACAATCTCGCTTATGGCCTCAAGAACCGTGGTACGCCGAAGCCCGAGATCGCGGCCCGCGTCGCGGAAGCAGCGAAAATGCTGGAACTCGAACCCTATCTGGAGCGCAAGCCTCGCGCACTCTCCGGCGGCCAGCGCCAGCGCGTCGCCATGGGCCGCGCCATCGTCCGCAAGCCGGCCGCCTTCCTGTTCGACGAACCGCTCTCCAATCTCGACGCCAAGCTCCGCGTCTCGATGCGTGGCGAAATCCGAAAGCTGCAGCGCCGGCTCGGCACCACCTCGATCTATGTCACCCACGACCAGCTCGAAGCCATGACGCTGGCCGACCGGCTGGTGGTGCTCAATGCCGGCCAGATCGAGCAGATCGGCAGCCCGCTCGATATCTACCACAAGCCCGCCTCCACCTTCGTCGCCGGTTTCATCGGCTCGCCGGCGATGAACCTGCTGAATGCCACGCGCAGCGACGGCAGCTGGAAGTTCGGCGATCAGGCGATCGCGAAAGCTTCGAACGGAGATGCAACCGTCACCCTCGGCATGCGCGCGGAAGACCTGACCATCGCCGCCCCCGGCGGCGCCAGTTTCACCATGAAGCTCGATTATGTCGAGGAACTCGGCGCCCAGCGCCTGCTGCATGGCGTGATCGACGGCCAGCCACTCGTCGTCGCGACCGCGCTCGAAGATGATTTCGACGGCGAGATCGACCTGGCGATCGACCCGGCGGACGTGCATTATTTCGCGACCGGCACCGGTAGGCGTATCGATGTGGTAAAAGCTAGCTCCTGACGGGCTTGCCTTGGCCGGTGCCGCGTCCTACATCATGCGAACTTCGGGGCAACGCCAGGAAAAGTGTGAAGCGGTTTTCCGTCCGGCGTTGCATCCAGCCGAAATTGTTTCAGGGGATTGAATATGGCGCGGATCACCAATGTCGCCGTCCAGATGGACCATGTGTCTTCCATCAATATCGCGGGCGACTCGACCTTCGCCATGAGTCTCGAGGCGCAGGCCCGCGGCTACAAGCTGTTCCACTACACGCCGAACCAGCTCTCGATGCGCGACGGCAAGATCCATGCGACCGCCGAACCGATGGAACTGCGCGACGTCAAGGGCGATCATTTCACGCTCGGACAGCCCGAGAAGATCGACCTCTCAACCATGGATGTAGTCTTGCTCCGCCAGGACCCGCCGTTCGACATGGCCTATATCACCGCCACCCACCTGCTCGAACGCATTCATCCGAAGACGCTTGTTGTCAACGATCCCGCCTGGGTGCGTAACTCGCCGGAAAAAATCTTCGTTACCGAATTCGCCGACCTGATGCCGAAGACGCTGATCACCCGCGACCCCAAGGAAATCGCCGATTTCCGCGCCGAGATGGGCGATATCATCCTCAAGCCGCTCTACGGCAATGGCGGCGCCGGTGTCTTCCACTCCACGCGCGACGACCGCAATTTCTCATCGCTGATGGAAATGTTCGCCCAGATGTTCCGCGAGCCCTTCATCGCGCAGGAATACCTGCCTGATGTGCGGGCGGGCGACAAGCGCATCCTGCTTGTCGATGGCGAACCGGTGGGCGCGATCAACCGCGTGCCGGCCGAGAATGATGCCCGCTCCAACATGCATGCCGGCGGCCGGCCGGAACATACCGAGCTCACCGCCCGCGAACGCGAAATCTGCACCCGTATCGGTCCTGCTTTGCGAGAAAGGGGCTTCATCTTCGTCGGCATCGACGTGATCGGCGACTACATGACCGAGATCAACGTCACCTCGCCGACCGGCATCCGCGAAGTCAAGCGCTTCAGTGGCGTCGATGTCGCGGCACTGATGTGGGACGCCATCGAGCGCAAGCGCGCCTGACGCTTACGAATACACGCGTGGCGAGTCGCCGGTTGAATGGGCTTGTTCTCATCGCACAACCAGATACAACCGAATTGCATCCATGTCGCGATTTTGTTCGTAAATTGTTCTTGTTTTATTCCATAATCCATGCTTGATTGCAATCGTTAACTGCTAAAACGTGCATTTCAGCTGGCTTGGCGGGAAATTCAGGGGCATCGGCGATGGTGGCAAGGGTTTCGACGGTTGCATTCCAGGGGATCGAAGGCGCGCCCGTCGACGTGCAGGTGATGATCGGCCCCGGTAAGGTCAACATGCAGATGTTGTAGAGGATTAACATTTGCAGACACAATATTTTTTGCCGCGCCCATCCCACCAATTTTGCCTTGACATCCTTGTGATAGCGCGGCGGCCAACCGGTCGTTACTCCAGGAGGATTGGTAACGCTCGCTAGTCGATGAATTTGACAGCAACCCCCGGCTTGACCATGCCTGCAAGCTCTTCGGCATCCCAATTGGTCAAACGAACACATCCATGCGAACCGACCTTGTCGATGAGTTCCGGCTCAGGCGTTCCGTGAATGCCGTAGGTTGGCTCGGTCAGATCAATCCAAACCGTGCCAACAGGACCATTAGGACCGCCTGGTAATTCTAATGCCTTTTTGTTCTCGCCTTGTTGGAAATTGACCTTTGGGTTGTAGGAATAAACTGGCATGCGTGAGACACCCTTCACCTTATGGGTACCTTTGGGGGAAGGGGAGTCTTCACTGCCGATGGTGGCGGGATACACGCTGAGCAGCGATCCATCCTCCGCAAACGCGAAGGCTTCTCCAGATTTTCTGCGAATTTCGATCCGTTTGACCGTACCGGACTTTGCCGCGCCGGGCATAGCTACTTCGATCTTTTCGCCTGGAGTGAAGCCAGCAGCGGGATTGAGCGCCTTAAGCAGGCCCACATCCATGTGAAACCGTTCAGCGAGTTTTTCCTCGACGCTGGTATAGGCCAGGTGCTCCATTTTGGCCTGCTCCGCGTAATCCTTTGGAATGCGCTCAACCAAATCTTTTGCGTCATCTGCCGTGATTACATAGGCCTGAATGACAGGCACTTTGTCCTCAAGCCTATCCAGCACCTTGTTGTCCAGCTTCCCATCGACCGGCATATCCCGCATTGCCTCGAACCCGGCGACAGCCTTGCTGAGGTTTTCGCCGAAGTATCCGTCGATCACTCCTGGCGAAGCACCAGCTCGATCGAGCAGGACCTGAAGATGGACAATGGCGGGATCAGGCTCGGAGGGTGTTGCATTTGGCGCTTCACCTGGCAAGGCGGCGATATCGGCACTGTTGACAGCTTGCGCGTCGATCGAAGCAGCGAAAGCCGGACTGCAGAGAGTCAGAGCTGTCGAAAGGGCTAGGTGGCGGATTGTGTTTCTCATCACCGTAGAAGTTTATGCAGCTCAAGTTGTTCCTTTCGGCTCGCCAAGTCCAACTGGTCGGCACCCGCCTCGCAGTGTCCGTTTGGACCCAATGACAAGCATACAGCCATGTCGCTTTTGCTTAAGACTGTATCGGCACCCATGATAAGTCCCTTAATGTTGAGCTTCTGGTCCACAGGCGAGTTCCTCCGCGACCTCGAACCTGACGATAATTCTCTCCAGGGCGAGCTCAACCGCCATAGCCAATCGGGTGCTTCGCATTTTATTAACATTGTTAGCAAAGACTGTCGGCCACGCATCGATTGGAAACGATCGAGGTGAGTTGCCCCTCAAAACGAGCGACAGGCGATCACGATGTCATCTAAACTCACAGTACTCGTCGTCGAGGACGAACCCCTGATCCGGCTCGCGCTTGTGTCCGCCCTCGAGGACGAAGATTACGCCGTAGTCGAGGCCCGAACAGTCCTTCAAGCGATTGCCATGCTAGCCAAGTACGATGTCCATGCTGTGGTAACCGATGTCGACATGCCCGGAGGACTTTCCGGTCTAGACTTGGTCGACATGGTCGCAGGATTTTCCCGAACGATGGGAATCATAGTCACGTCCGGTCGGGCGATACCTCCTGAAAATGCCTTACCTGCAGGCGTAATTTTCCTTTCCAAGCCCTACGCGTTGGAGACCGTCGTAGCTGAACTTGCAAGCCAACTTCGCACGCGCCCCGCCGCCATGGCTCGGCGATAGATATCGCCGAAAGAAGGGATTGTACGTGATCTCAGCGGCCTGGCGACCTGCACTTTCGCCCCACGCTAGCGGAGGAGTCCGTCCCGCCCGAAATCGTCCCATCCGGCCAATTTCGAGGAAGCATCCTCAGGTCCCCATTCCGACTTGAGCTTAGCTTTGCCTGCTTTCTTGGACGCATGCGAGAGCTTCGCGTGATATGCGGCCCCACGCCTATTCTCCAACCTGGTAGCGACGTCTTCCTCACGCCATTCATCGACGGCTCCTCAATCCAGCAGATTTTCAACGACCCGTGGGTCGAAAACGTGAAACGTGATTTGAATTGCGCGTCCTCGCAGTCTGACAGTTCGAATGCCGGCAATAGGCAGGCGGCCATTTGCCCAAAATGTAGCGGTGTTTACGATGCCCGATCAACAAGCGTACCAGCCAACTTTGTGATGCCGTAACCGCCGGAATGGCGATGTATTATGCAACCTTGACTCTAGTTTGAATCCTGCCACACTCCGGCGGTCACCTTCGGACGAGGATAAGATGGCCGACATACAGGTTACCTGCATCAAGAAAATTCCGCGTAATGACCCATATGAGGGTATCACCCACTTAGGCAATTCGTCCGGCAAATGGATGCGCCAGGATGTGATCGCCTGGATAGAGCGCAAAGCGCACACGTTCTACACTCGCGTGGACAGCAATCGCGGCGCCATCGGCATCATTAATCGTGCGACCGGCAAGTACCTTCGGACCTACGCCGACGGCCAATGGAACGATAATCCGCTCTCGCTGCCCGAATGCCGTTAAACCGAAAATTGATTGCCTCAGTGGCGGTCGCCGGCCTTCTGTTGGCAACGCCTGCCCTTGTCACAGCACAGGAATGCTCACCACGCAAAACCTGTTCGAAGATACAATCATGTGACGAGGCACGTTGGTATCTCGAAAACTGTCCGTGGGGCGGCAGGCTCGACCGTGACGGTGACGGCAGTCCATGCGAGACTTTGTGCGGCAGCGCGGATTGACAGCGCTGCGCTGCGCAACGCTACGCTTGGTTGGCTGATTAGATGAAATCACTCCGGCGAACGTCTCAAGTTTCAAATGGTCTCGGTTCTCCCTATCGCCGCGCCTGTTTCATGGGCGCCATGGCGCATTGATAGCCGCCGATTGGGCGCGATGACTGCTTAAGGGCTTCAAAGGCTGCGCGTGCTACTATGACATTGTTAGCGCCGCCCATTGCTTCCAGGATGTTGGTCGTGGGCATAGACCTCATAAATGGTGTTGTTGAAAACGTCGCGCGCCCTAGCCGCATCTGGGGTGTAGTTGCCCGGCAGCGGTTCAATGGCATCGGCCTCGCCAACTTTGCAAATGAATGCGTCAGTGGGGCAATGAGCCAGGCCGACAAAGTTCCCTCTCCAACCATAGCTTAACGCAACGACTTCGATACAATCGCGCAGATCGAGTCGAGCAGGTGCGCGATCAGCGCGTGAAAGAGAATTCGTGAAATGCAAAAGCCAGCGGCGGATACAGTGAAGTTTGGGTCGGTTTTGGTGGTGGCGTTCATTATAGGCAGTGGAAAAGCGGAAGCGAGCTCGCTCAGAGTGATAGACGGCGATACCATTCAAAAGAACGATGTCACCATTCGTCTTCATGGAATTGACGCGCCAGAAGCCGGGCAGAAATGTAACGGGGCCGGTAGTAAGAAGTGGAATTGCGGCCAAGTCGCCATCGCCGAGCTTGAATCTCTAGTTTTGGCAGGCGCAGAGCCAGTCTGCGATGATCGAGGGCAGGATGGCTACGGCCGGACGATAGGTGTCTGCAAGGTCGGGGATGTTGACATCAACGCAACCATGGTGATGACAGGCAAAGCCTGGGCGTTTCGCAAATACTCGACCGACTACGCGTCCATAGAAGACGACGCGCATGCCAAACGCGTCGGCATCTGGCAGGCCGACACCCAAGCTCCATGGGATTATCGTGCGGAGAAATGGGCAGGCGCGGAACAGGAAAGCCCAAACGGTTGCCCAATAAAGGGAAATATCTCGGAGAAAGGCCATATCTACCACGCGCCATGGTCGCCCTGGTACAAGCGCACGAAGGTCAACGTCGCAAAGGGGGAGCGCTGGTTCTGCACCGAGGGCGAGGCCGTTCAGGCGGGCTGGCGTGCGCCCCAATGGGGTCGTTAGCCCTTTAAGGTGTCTGCGGGACGTTCCTGCGTCGAATGCGAATTTCGATCCGGCGTCGAGCCTCCACATTGCCGAGTTGGCCAGTCGTCAGGATGTCGCCCGGCAATATGAGCTGGGCGGCAGACATCGGCAGGATCGTTGCCTTCGCAAGCTTCGGATTGGTCTTCAAGATATTGGTTACCGCGATTGCGCGGGCAAGCCCGAGCCCTGCATTGTCGGCAGGCAGAACCTTGTCGATGGACTTCTTGCCATCGATCACGTCGATATAAGTTTCGTCGAGGTTCGATGACGCTCGCGCAAGCGGCTGCTCGTCCGTGTGGCCGATCACTTCGATGATATCAACTTGATATTTTTCGAGGTTGTCGGAAATCTCGTTCGAGATCATTCCCCGAAGCTTGTCTGCGAACTCGGGTGTCAATTCCGCGCTTCCAGATCGGAAGAAGTTCTTGTTGGCCTCGCTCAGATTGATAATCGGCGGCCACTCGTGGGGCTTGCTGGCGGCGAGTTGGTCCCTGGCGCTCTCCAATTCCAATCGGGCGTTGCCGAGTTCGGCCTGGGCCAATGCGAGCGTCTCGATCAGTTCTGCCAGGTCTTTTTCATCGGCTTTGAGCTTTTCGAGCCGGGCTTCAACTACCTTCGGGTCCTCATTCAGGAGATCGTTCTTTTCGAGGACTGTGAGGGTCGCCTGCAATTTTTCAAGCCGTTCCGGAGACAAGCCCTGTTCACGAAGCTTTTCGACGGTCTGTTTGGCCAAGTCCAGTTCCCGCCATTCATCTTCGAATTTCTTCTTTTCCGCTGGCGACAGGCTGACAGTGGCGAGTTGCAACATTTGGTTTTTGAGGAGTTTGTTTTGCGCAACCGCGTCGTTCTTCTCTTTCTCTAAGGTGGTGATTAGCGAGTTGGCTATGTGCAACTCATTGACTGCCGTATTGGCGCGATCCCGTTCAGCCTTGATGATCGCGGCCGCGACCAGCAGCAGGCAGAATACCAACAGCAGCATGGATTCTGCCATAGTCAGTCCAAGGATCAGCCCTCGGTTATATCCCTTGTGCTCAAGTCGGACGGCAGGCTCGGTTACTCGCGCCACTTGAACCAACCCTTCTTGGGTTCGGTTTCACCGTTGCCTCCGCCTGGAGGTCCGATTGTCGCCACCTCCGGCAGGTGGTCGACCGTCTCGCCGTCGATAGTGGCGGGTTGTGATGTAATCGAGCCTGGGCCATCCGCAGCGTCGATGATGCGGTCAAGGAGAGTTGTCCTGCCGTCTGCAACTTCATTGAAGGCGAAATCAGACAACACCGGTTCGGGCAGCATTTCAGGTGCCGGACGTTTCAGCTCAGCGATATGATTTGCGAGGTCGCCAACATTGCGGCCGACGTCATTGACGAGAAGATCGAGTCTCGTCACCGCATCATCCATGCTCGATACCGTCACTTCAATCGAAGCCAAGGTGCGCCCGATGTTCTCGCTCATCTGCGCAAGCGGCTCAGTCGAGGCCATGATGCGATCAGGGATCAGGCCAAGCGGCCTCAACTGTGTCTCAAGATGGCCAGGAAGTCCCGCCAGTAGCTTCGTAGACGCTTCAAGGCGCTCCGGCAACAGGTTTAGCGGTTCCAGTACAGCGGTCAGTTTCTCGGTCTGGACGCGGTTGCTTTCGGCCGCTTCGGACAGTCTCTGTGACTGAACCGCTCCCAGTTCCTTGATGACGGTTAGCACCGGGCGCATTTCGAGTTTTATGACTTCGCTCGGCAACTGCATCTCATCGAGCTTGGTGCCAATAGCATCCACGCGCTCACCGAACTTCACAAGGATGCCGGAAAGCTTATCGGAAGCGGACTCAAGCTTTTCAGACGCGGTTTCGGCAAGGTAGGCAGTGGCCCGGGTGCGCTCTTCGAGAACCTTGTTCGTCGCATCAAGAATTGAAGCCATCTTCGTTGCGGCCTCTTGGATAGGCTTGACGGATTCTGTCGACAGCATTTCCAGCATTTTTAAGATTGCTTCACCGTTCTTTTCCGCCTGCTCGGCGATTTCGCCAAAGCCTTCAGAAAGCATCTGGTTGCTGGTGCGGCGATAAGTCGAGAATTCTCGTGCAGAGGAATCGAATTCGGCACGGACCTTTCGGGCCATATCAGAAAGCTCGGTTCGTGCTTGCCGCTCGATATCCAGCGGATCGCGACGCATCTGGTTGAAGAGAATGCGAAGCGTGATGCCAACGATTGTGGACGTGACCGCAATGCCGAAGTTCTGGACGATATCTTCAATCGAGACGTCCCCAGCGAACCGATAGAGCGAGACGCCAAGACTGGAGAGCGTGAACAGGAACCCCATGTAATAGAGGTTGTCGCCCGCCTGCTCGTTATGAAGCCGCAACCCCTGCGCCACGAATGCAATGGTGAAGTAGGTCAACATCAGAGCAATCGGCAACGCCGTGACGAAGACCGTGTCCCACTCAAACAGCTTAGCCGTCCAGATGAACGCCATTCCACCAAATGTCAGGAGTGCGAAGACAACCAGCGGCCCCTTATTGCGGACGATGTCTCGAATGGTCTCACGGCTTGTTGCCGTCATTTAATGCCCTCCAGCCTGACGTAACCGCCCCAGCTTCCCTTGTTTGCGGTCACCCATTCACCCCAGAACTCACCGATTTCTCTTGTGGTGAACTTCAGACCTGGCCGCTGGAACACTAGCATCCGAACCGTCACCCCTGCCAGCGAGGTACGATATTCGTCCCTTGCCGGGCTCTTGAGGAATTTCTCGTAATCGGGACCGGTGGCATACATCGAGAAACTCTTGGTGTACTCGATCATGTCGGACGCGATCACAAGCCGCTTGAGAATGTTTTTGTGGGCCGGGTTGCCAAAGACGTCGAGATTGATCTTCTGGATGCCCGCCATGATCGGCGACTGTTTGCCTTCAACCCCCTGATCCATGCTGTCCGCAAGGTCCTTGAGTGGCTTTTCGAAGCCCTCTTCCCAACGTTTCTGCATGAGCCTTGGATTGCTGGTCCAGATATCCGCATCCTCACCGCTGCCGGGATTGCAGCCACTGAAAGTGAGTTTCAGTTCGCCCGTCACATCCGTCAGCGCATAGACCTGTATCAAGCCACCGACCGTTACCGTATTGACCGTGTCCTGAAAATTGTTCCTCAGATCGGTCGCTGTCGTCGGGGATATTGGATCAGTAACGTCGAGCAGGATTGCGGTGATCTCTTTCGGCCCGTCAACGGGGCAAAGGCTCGCCTTATCGATAGCGACATGCGAACCACCCCGATAATACTTCAGATAGCCGTACCCACCAAGAATGGCGACTGAAGCCAGACCGAGCGCGACTGTACCGAATATCAGTCCAAAATTGCTTTCGGCTTTACGCCGTCTGCGCTTGGGTCTGGCCATTCGTGCCCTCCGGGAAAAGATTGTCCAACTGGTGATAGCGCTCGATGGCAAGCTCGAATTCTGCGCGGATTTGCTTGATCTGCTCGGTCAACTCATTCTGAGCGACGTCGATTTTTTTGCTGAGTTCCGCGTCGTTCCACTCGTCTGGCAGGCCTTTCAACGGAGCAATACGATCCATTTTGTAGGGGGTACTGAAGGTCCTTGGCTCTTCCTCTGTTCGGGCTGCCCGGTTTGCGTCTCGATAGATCGTGAGTAGGGCGTTAAGCGCCCTCTCAAGCTGATTCTGGTGTTCCTTGAACAGATCGACGCAAAGAGCCCGATGATGAATGATAGCGCGGCCTTCTGCCCGGCGCTCGTTCAGGTCCCGGATAATCTCCTCGACCTTCTCGTTGTGGTCATCCCTGACATCGCGAAGCTCGTTGATCAAATCGGATCGCCGGGTAACATAGAGTGATCGTCTCCTGTCGAGCCGAGACTGTACGCCCGAATAACCAGGATAGGGATCGGTCAGTAAGCAGCCGTCAATGAAAGCGATGAGCGATGCGATCAAACCCATACCGAATAGCGTCCAGGAACTGAGGTCTTTCAAGCCGACCGGGTTTGCCCAGAGTGCCGCCAGTGCCGCCTGGCTGGCTCCCTCAACGACAACGGCAGAAACCTCGCGGTAGTGGGCTAGCGCCAGATTGGAAAATACCGCGATCCCAATGTAGGTCAGGAGGCCGATCAAGCCCAGGAACTTAAGGAAGTAGTTCCGGTGCAGGAGCCAGCGGACGCACCAGAATGCGAGCAACAGCGCAGACCCGATATTGATGACTGCAAAGGTGACCGCTTCCGTAACACCACCAAGGATACCCTGTTCGCTGCCCTTGGCCAGGAAGCTGCCGTTCAGCACCGTCTCCAGCAACAGCAGGAAGACGATCAGCGAAACTTTGAAACCTGTATGGGCACCGCTGCTGACCTTTGCCGCGCGTTCCAGTTTATGGCGCTTCTTGAAGGCGTCCATCTCATCTTCGGCCTCGGTGAGATCGCGACGCAGTCCGTGCAACTGATCGACGCCTTCGGAGGCTGCAGCCTTGAATTCGGAAAATGTGGAAGCATTGACCTGACGGATCATCGAAAACTGTCCTTCGAAGTCGAGGCTTCTGATCCGGTCGGAAAAGAGGTTGAATTGATCGACCAGGGTCTGGTAGCTCGTCTTCTTCTCATCTTCCACTTGGGAGACGATACGCTGCTCTACTTCGTCAAGGCCGCGAGCCGCCTTGGTGGGCCGGTTCTCTGTGCCGTTTTTCACACCATGCGCTTGCAGCTCAAGTGTCTTGGCTGTTTGCTGTACGTTGAAGCTTGGAAAAATATCGGTCGAAGCACGGAAATCGTGGCTTGCTTCGCGAACCGTTTGCCAAAGGTCGTTAAGTGCCTGAAAACGTTTTGCCATTTGTTTTTTTATAACCGCCTAAGCTTGTATATGTTGTCGCCCAATTCATTTTCCGTCCGATGGCTCAATGTTTCGTAGATGCTGAAAGGGTCAACGATCCATCGGCGAGCCATGTCTTTCCAATCTCCGTCGCTCTCTCTTTGAGTTCGCTGAAACTCCCAAATTCAGCGCCACAGTCTGAGCATGAAACCCCTCCGTGGTCAGCGCGATCATCGGGGACGCTTATGACATAGCTCCCGCAGGCAGCGCAGTGAAACTCGAAATCAAAGTGAATCTGGCTTGTGCCGTCGACCTGGCTGGCTTTGGTCGGCTTGATCGCAAGCTTAGAAATGTCGGGCGACATGCGGTCGTCCGAGTTCGAAAGAGCTTTTTTGTAGGAAGCGAAAGCTTCAGCGAATTCTCTCGCAGGCAGCGCATTTGAGAACTGGTATTCTTCCCGGATACCTGTCTGACTCGTAAGAACAAGCTGGCCGTACTGGCAAACCGGAATTTCGTAATTGTCGTTGAAGCGTTTGTCTGGTGAACCATCCTTATTCACCTTTGCCCAGGTCTTACGGATGACATGGGCGTCGCTCGGTACCACCTCGTCCTCGACGAAGTTCACGACGTCAAATTCGACAATGACATCACGGAGATCAACAAGAGCAAGTGCACCATCGGCCCGTTCAAGCACGGCGACACCCGGCAGAATCTTGATGTCTTCGCCATTCTTGTTTTCAAAGACGAGCGTGTTCGTGTCAGTTTTGATATAGGCGCTCTTGTCCATCAACAATCGCGCTGGCTTGCGATCTAAACTTCGAGTCGCGATAGACCTCGCCTTGACCCGATCTACCTGTGCTTCAGCGGTTATGTCCCAAACCTTCGACACATTTCGCAAAGCCGAAAACTTTCGGACGACATCTCCGTAAACCCGCTTGGCCTCGTCAGAAGCTTGGAACGAAAGCTCTACAGTGCTGCTTCGTTTCCAATCCATCAGTTCTGCGACTTCTTCGTCTAGCGCTGGTAGGTTCTCCAGCAGCCCTCGTATCCTCGCTTTATAAAAAAATCGAAAAATGCTTCGAGATCGCCGGTCCAACTCGCGTTCGGCATTACCCTTGGCAGCTATCGCGTCCTGAAGCTTTCGTTGGATCTGTGTTGCCTGGTCTCTTGCTTGCATCAATGTTCGTTGAACGTCGACCAGCGAAGCACTTGTCAAATTCTCAATTGCAGCTGACGCAATCGCCTGCGGCCGCGAAATGGCGGGTCTCGACGCATCACCTGGATGATTTGGAACAGGGGGCGGTTCCGGGGTAGAATACGGCGTATAATTAGAAACGGACAATCCCGAACCCGGAATTCCAATCGTTGAACGGATACCCGTTTTGCCGAAGTTTAGCGTTGCGCCCTGCGCTCCAACTGAAGCACTCAATCCCGAACGACTGACGTTAATGCGAAACCCCGGAAATACTTTGAAACTGTGCCGAAACTGCAGCGACATGTCTTCTCCCCCATTTGGAAGAGTTAGTCACAAAATCATTGCAACATCAATGAACACAGCTGCTTACTGATGGCTGGCTTTGCAATCGAATTCACAACCGCACAAAGGAAGGGTAAGCGAACCATTCGTGTGAGCCAGGCGTACTTGAACCAGTTCGAAGCTGTGGCCCAGGAACGGGTAAGAAAAGCAGGTTATCGACTAGCGCACCTGCTAAATGTCGCTCTGGATCCCGCCTACAATGAGCCTATCCAGAATTTGGAGCAGAAGCGCTGATAAGTGCCTATCGCCCAAATCGAAGATGCGTACAGGAGATTGTCGTCAGCCATCGAGCGCCCTCGCTTTTCGATTGATTTCTTGCCCATAACAAATGGTCCTGCAGCATCTGTACAGACGATCGCCTCTGATCGCCAATCGTATGCTTATCAGTTTCGGACCAACCTGCGGTGCAGACGCGCTGCGGTGAACGGTTTAAATAGATGAAGTTTGCGAGGTGGGGGGATATGCTTAGCGACTACAGCCGGGGCCTGATAATGGACAGACTGGGATCAGCGGTAGATAGCATAGTTCGCGACCTCTATTCTGACCCGATGTTAGGACATCGAGTAACGCAAGAAGCCGACATTACATCCAGACTTGGGCAGCGCTTAGAGGACAAGCTCGATAACACGGAAGTTGGGGGACCGGGTGTATTTGACAAGTCAATATTCGTGCAAGCGAAACTAGACACAAATATAAAACGCAAGGACTTAATCGACGCCTGTGACCGAATGGAGAGTTACGCTGGATCGCAAGGCTCACACGTTTGGGTGTATACTGCTCAGGGCGTGAAAGTCATTTCCTCGCAAGAGGTTAGGAAGATGCGAGGCAACAAACTTGACAACCTTGTCGTGAGGTCTGCCAGTGGATTCACGGGCCGAATCTTGGATTGCCATGCGGGAAGCCAGAAATGGGGTGTGCCGCCTTACGTCGACCGGCGCCGAGTGATCCAGGACAGACTCAGAGAGGAGCATGCCGAAAATGCGATCGACATTAATATAATGAAGAAGTCGAAAGCTCGATAAACCCAGGTACATGTGTCGAGGACAGCCAGACAGATTTCGGTCCCGACAATGACCAATCTCCGAGATTTCCAATTGCAAAATGACCACGGCGAATCCGTGCGACATGATATGGAAAATGGATGCGCAATTGCGCCATCGCTCGCTGAGACATTAATTAACGCTTGGGCTTCGGAGGACAGATGAAGATTTCACTTTTTGCGGGTTTCGCTTTGACAATGATCTCGAGCGTCAGCTACGCAGATGAATGGCGGAGCCAGGCAATAGAGCAAATCAAAACTGCGAAGGTCGTCATCGACGCAACGTTCACCCAACCTAGTAGCTTGTGGGTGTCAGTGCACGACGATGGGACGCGACGAGACGGTTTGGCAGAGAGCTTTTGCGTCGATCTGTTTTCAGCCGGGATGCCGGTTGGTTCGTCCGTTATCATCACCGTTTGGGATGCTGCGGCCATGGCAAGAGAAGATTTGGTAGAGCTCGGAAAGTACCAGTGTGAGAGGACGGGTTGATCCTTGCCAACGCCCGGGCGCCTGGTGTCGCCACGCGTTATGTGAGCCCCAACTGTCAGATGTTGTAGAGGATTGAACATCGCATCGCATGTCTTAGGAGCACATTTCTTGTCAGCGGCCTAATTTACAAAGTGATCTGCCTTTCTGAATATGTGGCCAGGAAAAGGCCCTGCTTGACGCTGACCCATCTTGGTTGCAATGTCCGTAAATAAAAAAACAAGGCCGGGGAGAGAGCATGTATCGGACTATTTGCCTTGCGGTTGGGTTGATCGCTGTGTCTGCAACAGCTCATGCCCAGGAGTGGATGACTACCCTCAAAGAGGATGTCTTTACCGGTAAAAATGATGCGACTTTGATCGGTGGTTTCGATCGACAGCTATCTGTCTACGCGACTTGCCAAGCCGGTCAGCAGATTGAATTTTCCGTTATTATGAAAGACGCGTCACCCCAAAATTTTGCCGGCATTCCGGGGACGTTGGTAGTCAAGGTTGATGGTGCCGAACCTCATCGCTTTGATGCCACTGGGTATCAGCACAATCAAAGCTATGGGGGCTTCAAGATCGATTCCGCTTCGCCGGGAATTCTGGATACATTGATGGAAATCGGCGGCGCTCGGAAGAAGGTCCTGGTTGGGCTGCAAATAGCGGCTGTAGATGTTAAGACGACTGAGGAATTGCGAGTGGCCGGCTCGGGGAAGGCAGTGAGCCTCCTCCTCAAAAACTGCGAGATAAAATGACGAGAGCAGGCAGGCAGGTTTGCTCTATTTAGGATAGATCGATCAGGAAGCAGTGATGTTCTCGTAGGGCGCAGACTACTCAATTCAACCGAATAGCTTTTTGATCAAAGCAGAATGACCTTTGCTTATTTCAGTAGGATCGACTCCCACGGACTTCGAGTAACGCCCGCTCATTCCTGAAATAATGGATGCCACATCCTCACCAAGCAACTCGGCTTTTGTTGGTAGGCAAAGACTGTAGGCCACGTTTGCGACTGGTAGTGTGAACTGCGCAATCCGTTTGCTCTCAGGTGCAGATACGTTTGCCGCTAAGCAGGCTTGCAGGCACCAGTAGGCCGTTGCCCAGCACTCGGTTATATCGGCTGGAATCTGATCATGGTCATTCTTGAGATATAGCTGTCGGATTGCCGGATCCTTTCCGCCGAACATCGTAAAGAGAAGGCGGCCCATAACAAACGGCCAGCTGTTAGCGTCGCCCTCGGATGGCAGCACCTGTACAGACGATCGCCGCTGATCACCAATTGAATGCTTGTCGGTTCCGGACCAACCTGCGGTACAGACGACCATCAATAGTGCCCGAAGTCGAAGAATATCGCGATTGTCGAGCGACCCTTGAAGTTGGCGTGTCTTAACCCGCTTCCCAAATGCCATAACAGCGGCGACAATCTGCTCCTTGGTTGCTTTCGCACGAGCGGCGTTGCGTTGAAGGAGCAGCATTTTTTGCTCTTCAAGATCGGCTGCGTGGGCTGGTTGCTTAATTGAAGGGAAATCGTCTTCGCTTTCCGTGTCGCCGCCAGCCCCATTAGGATCTTCGGCATCTTCGTTCGTGGGGTTTTCGTCGCCTTCGATTCCATCTACAACGCCCACAATCCGATTCAGAAGTCCCCGAACGTTCGACAGTTCGCTACCCGAAAGGCTGTTGTGCGAAGGACTCCCAACAGATCGCGGGCGTCGTCCGGCTATAAACTTTTCATAGTCCAACTTCCCATATTTGATTTCCTCGTTCGGCGAATGGGCCTTTCCTGGCCTTGACCGGCCTTCTTTGTCGATCGTTTCGAGCTCTTCCGATGCCTCCAATTGCTCCACGAACTCAATAATTTCAAGCAGCTTGAGGCTGGCCTCGGTCTCTATATCCAAGTCCCGAAGTGCATTCTCTGTTTTACTAGATCTTGTCTCACGGATCACCGTGCTAAGCAGGTCAACCAGCGTAACAATTGCCGGAGCAGATCGTCGGCCATCTGAATAGACGACTGTAGCGAAGCTTGGCCTCTCATTCGTTCCTGTGATTTGAAATCGGTAGCGTTCGTCAGTCAGGGAAAGCATCGTGAGACTACATGCAATGGGCTCACCATCTTCTTTCAATAGCTGGATTGTTTTTGGGTCTGCCATCGTCAATTTGGGCGCTCGCCAAATCAGTACGTCGACTCTACATTCGAACTGCCCTGGCGTCTGACCCAGTAGTTCATCCATTGGCAGATCGTTATCGCGTTCCGGCTCGGGAAGTGTCGCGGGGTCAATGATACTGTCCTGTATAAAAGCAGAAGATAGTTCCAATGCGTCCAGTGCTCTTCCAGGTGGTAGACGCCTATAGAGACTGACCTCGTCATTCAATCCAGAATAGCTCTCCGTGCCCAGCGCCGCGACAGTGCAATTGGCGCTACCGAGTAAAACATGATCGGCATCCGCCGTATGCGCGATCAGTATTTTCGCATGGATGAACCGACCCTTGCGAAAATCCTTCCGCCCATAAAGGAGGACGTTCGAGTGACGTCTCAGCGCATCTTTGGGAAAGGTCATTGCGTCTTTGTCCAACAGGATCACGATATTTTTCGGCGCTAGCTTGTCCCTCAAATGAGAAAGTGCGTCCAGTTTGCGATCCCAATAGGGGCTTACCACGAAAAGTTGCAGCACTGGACCCGTCACAAGTTCAGCGAAACGTCGTCCAATGCCTCTCGCTTCACCAGACGGTAGTAAAGCTGCCGAAGTAGTGTCAGACAGCGCCTGAACACTGGTGGATGCGATGGCTCTTTTCAGCCATGGCGTCCTCGCCAGGGCCCAGTCGCGCTGTATCGCAAGTCCTTGCTTTCCGGTGTCGAACAGCTGCACCACGTAGTCCCAGGCCTGAGCAATAATTCGCTGCTCACCTGAATCCTCTTCCCCGCACGAAAGAACATCCACGAGTTCCAGATTGCCTGCCAAGCCGGGAGAAGTCATGTTGGCAGAGCCGACAATCAACCTTCCACCATGACGACCGAGCTGCAGGAAGATCTTGGGGTGGAAGACGCCTTGCGCGAGGACGCCCTCCACGTTGTAGAATTTGCCTGCCTGTTTCGGCAATGTGGATGCTCCGGCTAGGGCATGGGTCAGCATCCTCCCGTCCGCAAAAACGACATTGTTGCGGCACCCGGAGCCGCGCAGTCGAGGCAGAACAATGGTTTCATATGCATCGAAGTCGATACCGAATGTCGTCGCAACGCTTGTGTGAAAGTTCTTGTCTGCGAAAAGTTCGTAGAGCTTGATCATGCATTCACCGCGGCTAGTCCGAGACTCGTCAAACCGCTCTCGGCGACGAGATGGATATCTTTCAAAAACTCGATTGCTGGGCCCAAACGCGGATTGGTAAATACCGGACCGTCTTTCTCGCGAAGCCTCAGACGACCGTTATCCATTTCAAAAAGGAAGGTGTAATCCTTTTGAAACCGGAATTTACGCATCGCTACCCACAGGTGACGACGGATAACTCGATGTTCGATCAGTGTTCCAAGAAATGCCAAAAAATCGTCGCGGGAATGGCTGTCCGTGAACCGGGTTTCGCTTAGCAAGGACCTGAATGCTTCGGGATTCAAATGAGCAAGTTCGACAGCTATCTCACTCTGGTGTTCGCGAAATCGCCTTTGAACGACAGCTAGGAGCTTGATAGCTTTCCAAGCATGTTCAGAATCGCAAAAGCGATCGTCGCTGCGTCCAGCACCGCGAACGATGTCCTGCGATAGAGACCATTCTGACTCTGCATTGTCCTTCGAAAAGGCGTTGGTCGCAGGCTGGATTTCGTCAACAAACTCGATCCAGTTTTGGGGTGTCCGATCCGCCGCATCAACGATCTGATCGACGCAAAGCGGGATTAGGCGTTCCAACGCGATGCCGGATGGATAAGTACTGAGGATATCGAGAACGAATTTCAGGAGAGTTTCGAACGCGATGTGGCATAGGTCGTTGGCTTGATAAATTGCCCACCGTTTTCTTTGGGCTTCCAAAGCGAGACTTTGCAGTTCCAAGCCTCTGCCCTCCGCATTCATTCCTGAATACAATATCCAACGGACTTCCTCAGCTCTCGGGGGCCGTCCCAAAAGTCGGAATATGTTGAGAATGAGCAACAGGGTATCCCGGCGCGAGTGATCCTTTATTTGCGATCCTTCGAATGCACCCAGCAGGATCTTCTCGTAAAGGGATCGTTCAGCGCCCGCCACTGCGATCTCGGACGGTGTGAGTGCCCTAAACTTCTGCATTTCCTTTTTCGACGTTGACCCTCGTTTGATTGCCTCGAGGAAATCACGCATCAAGTGACCAGCAGCATTGTCTAAGGCATCTGCCAAGGGTTCACCAAGTTCCGGCGTAAGGATGGGGATGGAGTGATCGTCTGAGCCCGTTAGAATTCCCATCTCGAACAGTTGGCTTCCATATGCGGCTCCATACGCGCCCCATGACTGCCTAAGATAATAGTTCTCACTTCCGGGCTCCGCAGCGTTGGCGAAATCAATCTCGTCGGCGAGAGCGGCATTCAGCACTCTGCCAGCCCATTCGATTCCGGCGATACCGCCTTCACTTCCACGCTGATACGCGGTCAAAGCGTAAAGTGCTTCGAAACGTCGGACGTATCGTTTCCAAGTATTTGGATCGGTGTCGCCAATCTCTTTCGCGTACGCTCTGCACAGCCATGCGTACATTCCGTAGTATCGCACACGAAGAGTAACGTTGCTGATACCTGGTAGCAAAGCTTGATAGAGATTAACGCTGCTGTTTTGCATGCCCAACGGATCTAAGCCATTCTTCTTTTGAAATTCAGTCCAGGCAGGGAAACTAATCGGACGTACAACGGCGTCATCCATTCACTTTTTCTCGTTTTTCTACAGTTCAATTTTGTGGATTGCGGAAGGTAGGATCCGCAATCCAACCTTCCAGAGTATCGACATTACTTGGAGCTCCAAAGCGATCAGTTCGTTGTTTCCAAGCCCATGCTGCTTGAATTGCGCAGAACAGCGCGTCGAGATGATCTGCACCAGGGTCATAAGCAATCAGTTCAGGCGCCTTAACAGCAAATCCATAGATATGCAGAGCACTACCGCCTTGGAGAAGACGCAGCATCTCGTAGCGTGCTGCAAGTTGATCCGACGTCTGCTTCTTCTTAGCATCATTTTTGTAACTGCGGCGGCCGATGAGCCGGCGGGCAAGAACGCCTGGGTATGCTTCTACCGCAATCCGGTTCGGATCACCCGCCAGCATGTGAGGAATTGTAATGCCGGAACTTAATAGACGAGCCGCTCCCTCAAAAAACATTAGTCCTACTGGGACGCCGTACAGCTTTTGGGGGCTTATCGAAGACGCGGCGACATCAACTGCCCTTCTGTGCTCCCTGTCGCCCATCGGACGAGATAATCGATAGGCTGTCAAAGCATCTCGAAACCCTTGCCGCCCTAACGAGGAAGCATGAAGAACATATTCTTCCCAGTCGGGCGGCCAATAAATCGTTTCCACAAATTTTCGAGATTGGCCGAAAGGGAAATCGATCCCTGCGATCCAAGGGCCAGGCTCCCGCAAGAATTGTTCGAGTTGACCAAAATTCTGCCATTCGCGAATTCCGACAAAATCCAGGGTATGGTCGTCGAACTCACATTCCACGCAGGTAATCGGCTTCCGTTTGCTGGGGGAACTGGTAAAGTCGATACCAAACACGTTCATTTTTTTTTGCGGACGAAGGTTAAAATGATCGGCAATGACTACACCAAAAACGTGAATAATGAGTTCCATTTCGCCAAAAAGGGAATCTTGTTGACGGAGCATTTCAACAGGTGACTGGAAGACGAAACCTCCAGATGTTGGAGAGGATTAATTAGCATGTCTTTTATAAACGCGTGTTCTACCCGGCAAGTGATCTGACCGAGTTTCCTACGTCACGGATTGCGTAAACTCAGCTAAATGATGCTTCGACGACCGGTCGGACTGCGGGCTTCAGCCCGTCACAGCGAGGTCGACTCTCCTTAGAAGCCCATTCCGCCGAATAGCTCGTTACGAACGGTGCCGACCAGTATCCTTAGATCAAGGCGCAGCGAATAATTTTCAATATAATACAGGTCGCTGACAATCCGTTGGCGAGCCTTCGCGGTGAAGACAGTCGGGCCACGAAGTCCCCGCACTTGTGCCAATCCTGTTATACCGGGGCGCACAGCGTGCCTAGCGTGATAATTTGATACTACCTGTTCATAGGGTTTACCGCCAGCGAGCATCCCCACCGCATGGCAGCGCGGGCCGACGAGTGACATGTCGCCTTTCAACACATTGATGAGTTGCGGAAGTTCGTCAACGCTCGATTTTCGCAGCCACGCACCGATCCTTGTCACACGCAGATCGGTGCCGTTGGAAGTGGCAAGTTCGTTTTGGTCGAGGCGCAAGGAGCGGAATTTGTAGACTTCAATAATCTTTCCATTCGCACCCCACCGTTGCTGCCGAAACAAAATTGGCCCACCGCTGTTAGCCTTTATCGCGATTGCGATGACGATGAAAAATGGGAACAGGATTAGCAATGCGCCGATCGAAACGACTAGGTCAATGCAGCGCTTTCCCGCAAATTGAAGTTGCCGAGCGTCGCTCATTTTCACGGCTGCGAAGTACATACCGCATGCGGCAAACAGCTTCCCGAGATCGCCTGGGGTTTCGTTAATGTGTGCAAGCCACTCTTCCGCGTATCTTTCGCGATCACTGGGTCGCAACTGAGCCGCTGCAATTCGAATAACGAATTTCACGAGTGTCGGCGCCCAAGCCCGAAACTCTTCAGCCAATATCTTGGACAGGGCAGCGCCTAGCAGGCCGCATAAAGCCAGAATGATAACTGCTACTGTGCCCACGCCAGACCTCCCTTCGCAGGAGTGATTTCACGCGCAATGCGACTGATGCAGCGGATGCCCTCGGATGTAAGTTTATACAGGCGGCGCCTCGGTCGACCGAGGGCGGACGGTTCTTCGGTCTCCCACTCGCTGGTGAGCCAACCCGCTTTCTCAAGCCTCGCCAAGATCGGGTAAAGACTCCCTGACGCAAGTCCTGTCTTGCGCCCGATTTCCGCACCCGATACGCCATTTCCATGCCGCTCGATGAAGGCTGCTATGACACTCCTAGTCTGAGATGTGAGACTGATTTCCTTAAGCATGTAGATAAGTCTACATAGGGTACCGTAAACTGTCAATATTTTGTTAACTATGCTCGAACCGGAACGTCCATTTAGCAAATCCCTCCTCATGGAACTGCGCCCTCCAGATTGAGTTCTAATCGTACTCACAGAGGAGACGCGGCAACGGCAAGCGAAGCAATAAATAACCCCGGTTCCAACTCCAACAGCGACCATCGCAGGACCGGAGGCAGCGCTAACGGTCCTCACGGCGGGCATGAGTATGTCAACGAGAGGCGCGGTCCTAATCCCGATCCGATTGACGAGCTTGTACCGGCCGGCGATGGCAGCCTTCCCGCCACGAAAATATCCGTCTCCGAAGAAGCCGAAACTCTCGCATTCACCGAAACGCAAAAGCCGAATTTGCCTGACGAAATGGCGGCTGTTGGCACCGGCACGCTTGATCCGCGAGCTCAGCCAGGGTTCGGCCCGACCGAGTTCGATGGTCCGCAATTCGAGGGCAATCCGGAAATCGGGATCGATCCGAACGACGTCCGCAACGAGATGCCACCGAGAGACAGTTAAATGGCCAAGACAGAAATTCAGCAGGACGCCAACGGCCAGTTTGCCAAGTCGCAGGGTGACAGGAAGAACAACGGTCTCGCCAGCGCCACCCCGCGAGCGGTCACCGGGAAGGACGACGCCACTCTCGAAAATGCAGACAAGAAACCTTCACCGAATCCAGGTTTCGATGTCCGCACGCAAACCAACAAACGAGACTGAGAAAGGATTCCCCGATGACCATCAAATCACCCCGTGACGGTGCACCTGGCACCACTGATCAATCCCCGCGCTGGGAAGGACCAGAAGAAACCCGTCCGCGCGGTTACTTGCCTGCCAAGGACGACCCGGATGTCGATCGGGACGCCAGTGGCGAGAACCTTCAGGATCCGCGAAAGCGTGATCTGTCGGATAGTTTTAAAACCACCGACGACAATGGCGTTCCCCCGAAAGAGTAGAACAAACGGCCGCCTGCCAGGTCCTATCTATCATTCAACTTAAATGCCCCTCACTCGATTGACTCGAGATGCCAAGCTGCGCATTTTGACTAAACTAGAGGGGGAAATCTATGAAGCTAAAAGCTATAGGCGTTGTGCTGTTGGGTTGTCTGGCGGGATGCGTTGCAACACCCAAAATCGACGCTGTCTTTGATCCGAATGAAGCAGCATTCATCAATCAGCCGGGAACGGCGACGATTACAGGCCAGGCGTTCATGAGGCGCAATGACGGCGTGGTTGTGTACGCGGCCGGCTCCGAAGTCCGACTGCTTCCGAAGACCAAGTATGCCGACGCTCGAATTGCGGCGCTCTATCGTGGCACCAAATTCAACAACATAGTCGGAGCACCTAAAGAGACCGATCCTCGCTATTTCGCTCTGTCGAAGACGACAAAGGCGGATGGGGAAGGGCGGTTCACGTTCGCGAACATTCCAGATGGCAGCTACTATGTGGTGACGACCGTAACATGGATGGCCGGCGACTGGTCACAGGGTGGGAATATCATGGAGACCGCCACAGTGAGCGGCGGGGAGCCGGTCAATGTCATTATGTCAGGTCAATAGAAGTGGGAACGCATGATGAAAAAGAAGTCTTGAAGAAACACGAACGAGGGCGAAACTGGACGGTAGCGGAAAGTTTGCAACAAAATGAGGGGGATACGTGCTTTGGACGATTCAGAAGAGCTCTCAAAAGTTAGTCCTGATAAAATTTTGGATTGTCTTATGACGGAATACAAAGAGTCTTCATCCAACTTCTTTAAGGGTGTGGATATTGGCTTAAATTACTCAAGAACGTTTCTAATACTAAACGGAATATTGCTGGATTCTTTTGGAATATCTAAGCTAAATGACCCGGACGGTTCCAATTTGCCTCTTTTAATACATATAGTTATTACGCTATTCGGTATTTGTATTTCTCTTATGTTGTTTTTTATTGTTCCGTATTATGAAAGGCAGTTGGGAAACTGTGCCGACCGATGTGTTGAAATCGAGAAGATGTTCAACGGCAAGCTATTTCATCGAATTAATGAGGAGAAGGATAATAAAGGTCGCCGCATCACAACCACAAAAACCGTCCGGTACGTCAGTTTCGCATTTGTTTTGGTGTGGACGTTTGTCTTGATTTCGAGGCTCAATTCGTAGCAAATCGCTAAAGACGCACTCCGGAACGAGCGCGAAGAGAATTAGGAAACCGTGGGCGTTGGTAATACCAAGCAGGGCTCGTTGGATAAAAGTTCGGGTTCATCAATTGCTGCTGTCGAACCTCGCTCTCGACGTCGCCACGACGTAAGTCGACGAGATTAAAGGTTAAGCGAAACAACTGCCGGTGTCAGCTACGGCAAATTTGTTGAATTAATGCCAAGGGCAGGAGAATCCAAATGCGTATGGATGAAGCTCTCGACGTTTCTGCGCGTGCCGCGAACGAACTCAGACTTCAGTTTCATGCAATGCTGAAGGATGGCACAATACACGACATCATATCTGGGTCGCTCGGCGAGAACGGCAATCACGTGCCAGATGTCACCATCCACTTAGCTCAAGAACAGGAAGATGAGCGATTGGCGAAGGCGCTATGGGCGGATACAGGCGAGCAGCGAGAGCGGGGAAACGACGTCGGCATCTTTTTCAAGCGCGTGGGGCGCGACGCAGTCGAAGTCTACCGTGGACGCGAATAGCCGCCACGACAATTGTTAGTAAGGAGGCAACTACGTCCATTCGCCCCAACCCATAGCCTTTTTGACATCGAGGCGAATCCCAAAAAGACCTGGTTTGATTTCAAGCGCATTCCAAAACCGCTTTAACCAGGCCGGTGCGTTTGGGCCCGACCTTTCTGCTCTCTCCAGCTCGAATTGCTTCACTATCTCGGTGGTTACCGGCGTCGCTCTCTGAGCGGATTCGTTTCTTATCTCGACAGTGTCGTCGGTCAGAATTATCGGAAGCGTGCTTGACCGAGCTTCATTGACCAAGATCTCACGCTTTATCGCATTGGCCACTCGCGGATCTCGTTCCTTTCGGATGCGCTCTAGCATCGAGATACGGATCAGCATATCCGTTTCAGGATCGAGGCCAACCGAGCTGCGCATGTTCCTGCCTCCCAACCGTGACGACGCGTACTATTACAGAAATCTGAGTAGTATGACATCTTTTCGGGTAAATAGTCCGTGGACAAGCCGGAACTGCGTACTCTGGAGCATCGGTGGTAGCGAATCATGACTGGTGTCGCCGTTCTTGACGCCCATCGCTCGCATCAATAGCTTCCTGTCTTGAAGGAGGCGCCAATGTGTGGTCGCTTTGTTCTAAGAGTTCCATGGTCGGAGGTTCACCGGCTCTACAGCCTCACGCTTGATCCGTTCATCGGCCGCAACGACATGCCGCCGCGCTTCAACATCGCCCCTACCCAGACCGTGCCGATCATCCACAACGACAAAAGCGGCAACGAGATTGCGGAAGAGGCGCGCTGGTGGCTGGTCCCATGGTGGGCGACGGAAATGCCTAAGCACTATGTTCAATGCCAGGATCGAGACTATCGCCACGTCGCGGTCTTTCAAGGATAGCTTCGAAGCCAGGCGCTGCTTGATCCCCGCCGATGGCTTTTATGAATGGACGCTCGCCCCCGAAGTCGCCGCGGTCGAAGTATGCCGATGTAAGAGGTTGCTTAGGCTAGCGTGTATAAGGCCTTCGATTGATATATTCTTTACTTCGCCCAATTGACATTGGTTGAATTAACTCGATTACTCGCCCTTAGTGTGTAGTCTAGCGGCGGACGATATGGGCAAGAGGCAAAAGCAACTAACACCAGCTCAACTTACGAGACTGGAAACCTATCTCAACCTGGACGACATTGATATGGCCTACGACTATCTCGCGAATCTCGGCGAGAAAGTCCTGCGTAACGTCGATGATCGGGCGATCGTCTGGTTGAGAGGAGCCGCCGACGTGAATCGCGGCATCGGAGGCTCATCTGATTTCATTAGAAATTATACTTCCTACCAGCATGAAGTCCGGGAGCTGTCGCCGCTTTCCAGCGATCAGTTGACCGAGATTTCAAATGAAATTGGAAGGAGCGTTATCAACGGTGTGCTCGAAACCAAGGGTATGCCGACCTTGAAGCGAATTGCCGAGCTTGATGCCTTTCACGCGGTCGAGAACCATTTTAACGGTGATGTAAGCGCGTGGTCTGGAAACATCTTGTTCCTTATGTTTGGAGAAAACGCCTCCTATCGATCGAACATACTTGAATCAGATAACGGCACGTATGACCTTCTGCTCTGCATCGACGCGTTTTACAACGCTAGCGGCGCAAGCACGTTCATGGGCGGCATCAAAGATTCGATGCGAGCGCTACTGAGCAACAAGTCAAATTTTGTTGTGACCGCGCTGTCCGTCGCGACTGAGCTCAAGAAGGGCAGCACCTATCTGAACTCATACTACGAAACGGATGACTTATCCGTCATCGATGTGTTTGCCCAGGCGGTCACCGGTCAGTTGCGCATTGGGAGCAACTACAACGATAACATCCTCATGGGAGCCACTGATAACTTCGGTCACGGCGGAAGAGGGGACGATGTGATCAGGGGATTAGGAGGTGCGGATCTGATCGACGGGGGTGCCGATAACGATACAATCTATGGAGGGGTTGGCGCTGATCGGCTCTATGGGAACAGCGGAGATGATACCTTCGTCTTTGCTACTAACGATGCGGTCGCAGGTGAAAAGATATACGGCGGCTCATTGGAGGCCAGCGAAATCAATACCTTGTTGGTCCAAGGGCAGAATGACTTTCGAGGCATCGAAATTCATGATGTCAATCGAGTCGTAATAAACTTCAGTCTTGCAACTGCCAGGTTTTCCCAGCAGCAGTTGCTCGCCCTGGAGGCGGATGGCGTCAAGATTTCAGGCATGGGTAATCTTCTGATTGATGCCAGTGGCACCATTAACCTCGCACATATTGAAGCATACTTGCATGATTGGACAGGAAAAATCCTACCTATCGGGTCTGACGTCGCGGATAGCATTACCGGCACCTCCGGAACTGATCACATATATGGACACGGGGGAAATGACACCCTGCACGGTGCGGCCGGCGACGACGTACTCTACGGGGGTGCTGGAATAGACTTCCTGTATGGAGGCGCTGGCCGGGACGTCCTTGACGGCAACGATGCAGGAGATGTGCTTGACGGAGGAACAGGCGGGGATACCTACCGTCTTTACAGTTCCGGCGTGATAATGAGTATGTCGATCAATTTGGCCGAGGATTGGCCGAGAATTGAGTATTATTACAATGGAAATTTTGCCGAAGCCATGCAGAAGGCGGTCGGCATTACCTTCACCTATCTGATGTCCACGGCACAGAGCCTGGTCATCGACATGATGGAAGTTGGAGCATATTTCGGCGATACGACCTACTTCACGTTCAAGGCGGAGGGGCAAAGCATGTATCTAACGCACAACCCCAACAATAGAACTTATTTCGATTTCGGTGGCTCGTCGGTTACTGCAGCCACGACCCTCCATATTGACAACGTCGTTACGATCAACGGCTCTGCAGAAGGTATCCAGATAGAGGGTTTTCAAACTGGCATTGACAAGATCTCGATAGAGGGACTTCGGGGGATCTTGCTGCAGCCGGACCTGGACGGGAAGATCGCGGCGGGATGGTATCTCGTTGAAGATGATTACGATCGCCACTGGTGGAACATTGGCTTTACGGGCGGTCACTCTTCCTCAGACGAGGATCCGGCAGTCTTTGCCAACAGCACGACGATTTACGCTCGAAATTCGGAGTGGACGGATTTCGTCATATGATGAAGCCAGACGTCGTTCTGCCTCCGATGGTGTCTTATCGTTATCCTGCAGTCGGTAGGTGCATCTATTGTGGCGCCACGGAGTACTCTTCTGACACAGACAGACAGCTTGCCGAAGAGCATATTATTCCATTCGGTTTGAACGGCGATCTCGTTATCCCCCAAGCAAGCTGCAGGGCATGCGAGCGAATTACCGGCAGAGACGATGCATTGCTCTTGCGGGGAATGTTGCTCGCCCCTCGAATTCAAATGGCGTTCAGGTCTCGGGAGCCAAGGAAGTTACCCAAGGCGCTCCCGGTATTCTCGCAATCGAACCGCAAGACGATGATCGACGTGGAGGATTATCCTTCGACAATATTGATGCTGAGATATCCGGCACCACCGATACTCTCGGCCCAAAAAGAACCGCTCTTCACCGACTTGTGGGTGAAACGGTTTCCATTTGACGTGGGAAAACTAAGACGAAAATACGGGATCGATGATTTCGCACCAGGTTCGCATGACTCTTACTCGTTCAAGCGCGTGTTGGCCAAGATCGCCCATGGGTACGCAGTTGCCGAATTGGGGTTGGATGGATTTGAGGCGATCCTAAGCGAGCGCATCAGAGACCGAAACGATTTTTTTCATGACTGTGTGGGGGGCGCGGGAATTGAAGAAATTCCAGATCGACTGCATTCGCTTTCTATCGAACCGCGTGGGGAGTCGGATTTCGTGGTCGTTAGGATTCACTTACTCTGCTTTCTCGGCACGCCGGTCTATCGTGTCGTTGTGGGCAGATGGCTGTGATTTTCGAGCATGATCGCTATTTGCTGTGACACCTTGATAATGTCTCGGCTCCTCAAGTTGAATGATTAAAATCTTGCCAGCCCTCCGCCAGCCGCCCCATTGTCTGTATTGCCAGGAAATCGGAACCACAGATGAGCACGTGATTCCGCAGGCGTTCGGCGGCAAGATTTACGTGCCGAGCCTAGCAGGCTGTTGAAAAAGGCTCTGGTCTGGCGTGATTGTCCATGATTCACTGGTTCCGACAAGATTCGGAGTTGATGGATGCGCGGTGGCGATATCAGGACGGGTGCACTTTTCAGCTATGTCGATCTCGAAGCACGGGTTCGGCGCGATCATCCGCTGCGGGCGATCCGGTTGATTGTGAACGAGGCGCTTGGTCCACTTGGCTGAGAGTTTTCGGCGCTTTATTCGCCGATCGGACGGCCATCGATCCCACCTGAGAAGCTTCTGCGGGCGATGCTGCTGCAGGCTTTCTATTCGATCCGTTCAGAGCGGCTCTTGATGGAGCGGCTGGAATACGACCTTTTGTTCCGCTGGTTTGTCGGTATCGGCGTTGACGATGCGGCCTGGGACCATTCGGTGTTTTCGAAGAACCGCGACCGGCTGCTTGAGGGCGACATCGCGGCGAAGTTCCTGAGCGCGATCCTGGTGCAGCCCAAGGTGAAGACGCTGCTTTCCACGGACCATTTCTCTGTCGATGGCACGCTGATCGAGGCCTGGGCCTCGATGAAGAGCGTCAAGCCGAAGGACCGCTCGGGCGAACCGCCGGCAGAGGGCGGCGGACGCAACGCGGAAGCAGACTTCCATGGTGAGCGGCGTTCGAATGAGACGCATGCTTCGATGACCGATCCCGAGGCCAGGCTCTATAAGAAAGGCAAGGGCAAGGAGGCGAAGCTGTGCTTCATGGGGCATGGACTGATGGAGAACCGCCATGGCCTGCTGGTCGATGCCTGCCTGACCGAGGCCAACGGCCATGCCGAACGGGTGGCGGCGTTGCATATGATCGAGCCTCGCGCCGACCGGCCGCGAGCGATTACGCTGGGGGCCGACAAGGCCTATGATAGCCAGGACTTCGTCAACGAGTTGCGGTCCATGAAGGTGACGCCGCATGTGACGCAGAACACCAATGGTCGTCGCTCGGCGATCGACGGACGCACGACGCGACATGACGGCTATGCCGTCAGCCTGCGCATCCGCAAGCGGATCGAGGAAGCGTTCGGCTGGATCAAGACCATCGCCGGGCAGGACAAGACGAAGTTCCGGGGCCGCGATCGGGTCGGATGGGCCTTCACGCTCTCGGCCGCCGCCTACAATCTGGTGCGGTTGCCGAAGCTCTTGGCGGTGTCGTCATGACGGCATCCGAGCGCTGCCACTTGATCGGCCGCTGGCGGATCGTCGAGGCGGACCTTTGGGATCGGGACTATCTCGATCTGGTCGCGCCCGCCATGATCACCATCGGGGCCGGCAATCATGGCGAAATTGCCTTTGGCGTCGTGCAAGCCAGCCTCGATCTCGGCTACAGCCCGTCGATGGTATTCTTCACATGGGCCGGATTCGACGAAATGGATGAAGTCGCCGGCGACGGTCACGCCGAATTGCTCGACGACGGCTCTATCGAGATCACATTTGCCTTTCACAATGGCGATGAGGCCATCCTCAAGGCGAAACGAGAGACTTCTTCAACAGCCTGCTAGGCGACACGGTCGTTGGTGCCAGGGCGAGTACTAGTAGCCAAGCCAGGACGCGCCGAGATATGCACCGATGACGAAAACGGCGCCTGCTATCATCCCCAGACGGAAAGTGGACACGCGCTTCATCCCGCTATCCTGCCAGATCATATGTTCCGGTCAAGATGTCCAATCAGCACGTCATTCATGCGGCGTCACGTAATTTTTGCCCGTACACTGATCGTATGGAAGTGCCACCTGGTGCGGCCATCCATGATCGATCGCGGTTGCCGACGGTTGCCCTCTTGGCCGGCTCATGGCACGCGCTGGTATTCTGGTTTCCATCCACGCCTTCGAAGACTGAACGAAAATCAATTGAGATGAATCATGACTTCTACAGACCGCGCCCCAACTTCCTATTGACATCTATAATGCTGGTGGCACGTTATAGCTGTAGGGGGCGACCATGTACTTGCAGTTAGGAGATACCTTCAGGTGCAACGCAGGTTGGCGCAATATGCGTTCGCGCCTAGTGAGGGGTTGAGATAGTGGGATTGCTTTCGTCTCTCAACGCTCTGTTCAATCCTGTCAAAAAGAGCGAGCAGGCGCCGACCGAGTTATTTCTACTTGCCGACGCAGGTTCAACAAGTCGTCTAAATATCATTTTCATTCATGGTCTTTCCGGGCATTACGCTGACACCTGGCAACTGACAGGAAGCGAGACTCCGGGATGGCTCAAGTGGATAACTGCAGCGGTTCCCGAAACCCGCATATATTCACTCTCGTATCGCCTGGCGATGTCCAATCGTGCCGGCGGATCAATGCCGATAGGCGCTCGGTCCATTAATGTCCTTGCCACCATTGCTGCGGTGATGGACTCCAATCTTCCGACAATCCTGATCTGCCACAGCTATGGCGGGCTACTAGCTAAGCGGATGCTGCAGACGAGTCTCGATCTCGCTACTGAGTATGAACCAATTGCCAAATCCATTAAAGGAATTGTGTTTCTAGGCACTCCAAATTCCGGTTCTCCCCTAGCCGACTATCTGGCCGGATTCAGGTTGATCACGAACTCAAGCGTGGCTGTTGATGAATTGCGAGACAATCAGCCGGAGCTCGTTGAACTAAACAATTGGTTTAGAAATCGCTTATCAAAATTGGACATCAACATATTGGTCTTCTACGAAACGATGCAGACCCATGGGCTCTTGGTTGTCGATCAGACCTCCGCTAACCCGGGCATTCCGGGCGTGAACCCGATCGGAATCGATGCAGATCACCTTGATCTTCCTAAGCCGATTACTGAGGACGTGCGGGTTAAACGTGTCCAGGCTTTTATTAAACAGATCGCTGGTGTCGCTCCGCCAAAACAGCAATTTTCTCCGATCCAACGAATAATATCGTCGACAGATACGGATCTTCCGGCAACAGTGCGCCGCATCAGAAGAGAAGCTAGCAAGCGACCTCACGACGACGAATTGCAAGACGCATTGGATTATGCGGCGCGCCTTAGAATTCCTAGCGATGTAGACCGGCCCCGTCTTTCGTATGATATGTCGCGTCCTTTGTCGGGTCGTATGCCTTGGTATCTTAGAGTCGTCATCAATCTCATCCTTTTCGGCGCCTTAGTATTGCTGGCCTCAAAGGCAATCGAATTGTTTCGATGATCGACGAAAAGAGGTGTCACGGAGAGTCAAAATGTCGGACTGTTCTCACTTTCGATTAGCCTTTGGACGCTGATGTGGTGCGCTATTTCGGAGACATCACACCCGACTGCTTCACCTATCGCCCGTTACCACCTGAACAGCGGAACATCGTACTTGATGCGAATGTCATCTTGGATACTTGTCTGATCATTGAGGGCGCAGGCATGAACGCAATCACGCATCTGCGTCCACTAGGCTACCGTTTCCTGACCACCGAAACAGCGATTGACGAAGCAAGAGCGCGCTTAATCGATTTCCGCCAAAACCTCAGTAGTCTTGAGCCTCTAATAGACTGGTTCGCAGAGCAGGCAGTCGAAGTACATAGCACCACAGCCAAAGTTGCTGGGATTTCAACGCACGATAATCACCTGGCTGCCCTGGCAGCCAAAGAAGACGCGATCGTGCTCAGCGAAGATCTGCCGCTACAACATGATCTTGATGCTCAGCAGTTGCATGGCCGTACGCTTCGCGAAGTTCTATACGGGTGCGTCAAGCCGCACCCTGGCAATCTTACATTAGTCTTTGGAATCGGACTTGGTGCTGATGGGCATATTTTCTTCAAAGCTGACGCTTCAGAAAAGATGCTCGCCGGTCGGCGCCGATCTTACATGTTCGAATGGCGATCGTTCGGCCTGCTTTGCTACGATAGTGGAAAGAAGGCATTTGAGTTCGAGAACCCGGATGGGGTCAAGTTGCTCCATCTTCCATTCGACCTGCTTCCCGATAAGCCAATAGCCGTGGTCTTGGAGTATTCGACAGGTAAGACAACCCGATACAGCTTGAAAGTTGCCTACGAGGGGCAGGATGTCGTGGCTCAATGCGAAAAGCATCACACAGCCCTCGTTGAGTCGCCCCCTATAGGAGGTGGCACTTGGTTGAACAATTCTCGGAAATTGCAGGAGGGATGGATTGGGTTTCTGCAGGTCGCTACCTACGGCCCATACACCTTGGGAAGAAAGCCATGGCGAGCTTGTCGGCGATTAGTCGGCGTCTCGCCTCCCACCCTCACCGCCGACTTAGCGTTTTCTGCTTCCATGCTTTGCGAAATCCAGGGGAAACTGGTGCGTCGACCCAAATGGGAGCACGTTATCAAGCTCGTCAATTTTGGGATCCGGGGATTTTATCCGGGTAAGAGGCATGATGAGCGCCCACCGGTATGGTTCGGCACTCCACCAGAGGAGAACAGCGACGACTGACCAACCTTTTCACGTCTTCCGCTTAAAGCCTGCATAAGCCAATGCCCGATCGGCACGTGTGAGCTTTTCCGGTTCACCGCCAAAGACACCAAGGTTGGGGTTGTCCGAGTTGTTCATGGCGGATTGGAAATCGATGACGTTGCCATTTGCCGGCTTGAAGCCTGCGGCACGCAGCGCAATCTCAGTACGCGACAGCGGCTTTTCCTCGGGATGCAACCCAACCGCCTGACTGGTCCTTGTTTCTCGCCTTTGCCACGATGCGGCTCAATGAGGACGACAAAAGCATAGCAATAGGTGTTGACGATCCCGCTCTCGGGCAGTTGGACCAGTGCGTCTATATCTGGCGATCGACGGATGGCCACATTGCCCGCATTGGATCAAGCATGCGCCCCGTGGCTGGACGGCTGCTCCGATACGCAAAGGACATCAACCTGAGACTGCTTGGTATGCCGTCGTCCACCACCGAAGACGAAGCTTCGAAGTGGGTGGCGCTGCTACGGCGTTCGCCCCTCTTAGGCTGCGTTTATCAGCCGCCGCTCATGTCGACCCCCTTCGGTGAAGTTCGGCCTTATCAAGAAATCGAGCGTTTGCTTCTTCAGGGATACCGAGGATCGGTCAACCGAAGCTATCGTTGAGGTGAATTCCATGGAATGATCAGGATCAAGCAAGCCGGTTAAATGGAAAGCTCCATAAGCGATATTTTCCGCCGGATGCCGCATGGCATTGGAACAACCCCAATAGTCCTTGGCTAAGAAATAAGCCAAAAGACAAACGACCTCTGTTGGCCGCACCTGTGTCGAGAGCGATTCGGTTGCTGTACCATTCGGGCTCGTAACCTTCTGTAATCGTATGCCCGTGGACGACTATGTGCGAGTGATCCTCTGATGAGCTCAGAAACTCGTGTCGAATCCATCGCAAGTCCCTGACTTGCTGGAGCGGAAGCGGGAGACCAGGTCGAATGCCCGCGTGAACGAACGCATAGTCGCCAAAAACGACAATATCGGATGCCGTCGAAAGCATCAGAATATGTTTCGGGAATCGCGAATTGATCTCGGTTGCGATGTCGTGAATGACGTCAAAATCTGCACGGAAATCACCTACATACGATTTCAAGGTTTTGTCGCCGCCGTTTGCAAGCCAAGCTTCAAATTCCGATTGAGAGATGTCTGTTCGCAGGAACTTGAGCAGCCACTCGTCGTGGTTCCCGAGCACAAGCGTTGATCCGGAAAACTGCTCTAGCGTTGATGCCACTGCGCACATTACCTCGCAGCTTCGTGGGCCGCGATCGATTAGGTCGCCGAGAAACACGAAGATAGGTTGGCATTTCAGCCGGATCGACTCTAACGCCACTTGCGCAAGGACACAGTCGAGTAAGCCCTCCATGCCGTGAACATCGCCAATTGCGACAACGAACACCTCTGGCCTATCGGGAACGATTGTTGTGATTTTCATCCGCTGAACCTGATTGCGATAATCAGTTCCGTCCGGTCCTAAACCGGAATGTTCAACGCCAAAATATTCTCTGTTGTCTTCCGTGGCGCAGAGAAAGGAGACCGGAGCTCACCCAACAAAGGAGCGAGCCAATGGGAATGAATGATCTGAAATTTTTGGAGACGGTTCAGCGGACTGCGACCTCGACGGAGGAGCGCAGGCGCATGAAAGTGACCGACAAAATCGACCGCTACCTCGATGTTCTGTCGAAGGAACCGCTGAAGCTCCCGGCACGAAACAGGTGGATTTTCAAGCAGCCCGACGGGACGTTTCAGTTGGCCATTATGTACGGCAGCAAGGCTCTTGAGGTGGCCAAGGGTCGTCATGGGATCGCATGTGCATCCGTCGCACAATTGATTTCTGCCTTGAAGGTCGTGAAACAGACCGTTTCCGAGGGGAAGCTTGACCAGCAAATCGAGTTGGCCGCTGAGGCAATCCGATCGGGCTTCAAAAAGAACTAGTCCATTCAAACGGGGATCATCGGCTAGCCGGCCGATGATCCAATGCAACGATTATCGAACCACTCTCATCGATTGCTATGCCTCGCCAAAGCTTCAAGAATGTCGATTGCTACTAAGAGGTCGCCGCTCGGAAGCTTAGTAATGGCGGCGTGCGCGCGTTCAAGTTCCCTGACATGACTATCACCAACATCGACCTCAAGCAGCGAAACGACGGATGTCATTGTCATCGATAAGCCATTGCTTATCGCCATCAGTGTATCCAGCGATGGCGAGTTTACGCCACGTTCTAGCTGAGAAATGGTATCGAGCGTTCTTCCGCTGCGATCAGCAAGCTGTGCTTGTGTTAGTCCGCGCGTGCGCCTTAACTCACGTATTATCGCACCGATATTGTTCTCATTCGCCATGGTCCGACATTGACCACGGGCGAAAAGATTGGAAGCCGCATTAGTTACGATTAAAAACAGCAAAAATCGTAGCGTGATACGATTTTACTGTCGCCTCTGGTTCGTCTCTCATTTATAGAGTTCGGAGGTTTTACAGGAGGACTGGATGCGATTTCTCGGCAATGTAATTTGGTTTGTCTTAGGCGGTGGCGTGATTGCGTTGCTGTGGCTAATTGGAGCTTTGGCCTTCGCGATTTCCATTATCGGACTACCGCTCTCACGGGCAGCATTCGAGATGGCGAAAATGTCGGCCTTTCCGTTTGGCAAAGAAGTCGTCCACGTCCGAGAGATCGACCAAAAAGGCGTCAACGTGGTCACGGCAACCACGGGGACGATTGGTTTCGTTGCCAATGTCATTTGGCTGTTCACATTTGGATTGAGCTTGGCGCTTGCATACATTTTGGCCGGAATTCTCTGCTGTGTGACGATCGTTGCGATCCCCTTTGGCATCCAAGCTTTTAAACTCGCGGCTATCTCATTGTGGCCCGTTGGGAGGCGAGTGGTAACAAAGGAAATGGCCCAAGCTATCCGAATTGGCAACGCACAGGCCCAACTCAGCGCGGCGAGAGGGGTGACGATCGGATAGTAACTGTTGACGGGAAAGACGCTGAAAACGCATTGTCGACAGCTTGGTTACGTGGGAGCGCAGCATATGGTCGTGAAAAATCGTGTTGGCTTCGTGGGGGTGTTGATCACGGTGGCATCTCTGCATTGCTCTGCTAATGCCGAAGATGGCATCAGGCTTCCGTTGGAAAAATTCAAACGAGCCGAGGAAGTAGCGGTGCAACGTGGTGAAAGCGTTGCTAATGGGGCATGCGTGTTCAATTTGGTCGAAGAGCTGCGAGCGTATGCCGGGGAACCCACCGGATGGTTCATAACGTTTGATTCCAGTACTGGTGTAAAGTTCGACTCACCGGCCAATCCTGAGTTTCGTCATATCTGCGTTGACGGAAAACAGACGACGTTCGATCATGGCGCGGAGACAATTGGTCAGATCTACGATAATGATGGTAATCCAACGATCGCCGAGCCATGATTTGGCAAGAGGGCGGCCGTTGAAGCCGCCCGTGTCGCATTTCGTCGGTCCAGTTTCCCAGACTTCAATGGATCAAAGACATCCCATGCCCATCGGCGTTGAGGACCCAATCATCTTCCCGTTCCCAATATTCCACCAACTCAACAAATTCGTCGATTGTCAGCGGACCATCAACGAAACGCCCCTCTGAAAACTTTGCCGACTGACTGATCGCGGACGCGATCGCAAACCCGTCATACTCAAGCATTCTTCTTACACCTCTCGGCACAATTAAACCCCGCCCATCGATAGGTTGGGAACTCTTCGGTCTTGGTGTCAAAACTGACTCGGGGATAATCAAAAAAAAGTTGGCCACCTTTTCTCATCCGAGCGACTTCCCGCTTTCGCAGACGGTACCAAATATCGCCCTTCGGCAGAGCGTACCCCTCATCCCACAGTGTGACAGGATGCCTTAGCCTCGACGTGTGAAGACGATCCCCGTTCTCGTTCAAATAAACAATTTCTCTTTCTGACATAGCTTTACCTCATGGCCAGCACCGTGCTCGACCTAACGCATGCACTGTCCTTGAGAGGAGGAGTTGATGGCACTAGCAACGACAACCTTCGTGTCACAATCGTGCCCAACTAGTGACCTTATCGCCGGTGAACTGGATAGACTCTGAAATCGTCAGCATAGACCATCTGATCAGTGTTTCTTCCGAGGAACTTCGGGCAATATGACCCCAGTACGGATTGATCGCCGACCGACTGCTTGAACGAAATGATTGGTTTGATGTCGATGTCCTTGAAGCCAAATCCTCCAAACCGAGCGTCTTCCCGGACATGGTTTATGAAGGAAATGAATGCCGTTTCGGTCCCAGGTCGCGCCACCCAGATTGAATGAAGATGGGGATTTCGAACTTCAGATGGAGCGATACGGTATCGAGTCGAATTGATATCGAGCGCGGCGATGCAAAGAGGTTGTTCGTTTCTATGCTTGGCATATCGAGGACCGAGCAATTCGCGACACACCAATTTGTAGAGATGATCGAGCTTTATCATCAAGGGGTTGTCGCTGTTCAATCTATTTGAAAGACCTTGGCAGCTTCGGTCGTAGAAGGTGAATGTGATAAACCAGCCGTGAGTGGTCAGGTATCGTTGGACTTCGTCCACCGCTCCTTTGTCGGTTCCTGCGTCACCTACAAAGTCGATGATGGTCTGATCGACGAAATCAGCGTAGGCCCGGGAAAGCATAGCGGCACGCTGAATGGGGTTGAGATGGCGGTGGTAGTCGCTAGAGAGATTCGATTGCATGGGATGTCCTATGAGGCTTTCGGGCATACGGAATTAATCCGATCGCGTTGAGAGATCGGGTATGAGGTGCAATGCACGAGGGTATTAACTCGCTCGGGCGCAACTAAGCGTATAAACAGGGAGGCGATGAAAAGGGATTAGCCGTTTTATATACTTAGAAATTTGAAGGTCTGGACTGGCTGAAAAATTGTCCCTAGTTTGCGAATGCCGGGCCAGCCCTTCAAATTTCTAAGCATAGAAAACGACTAATCCGAGGACTAGAGGAATACAAAATCCGTAAATGTTACTCTCCCCACACCCATATAGAACTTTTACGGATTCCGCTGCTTTAGCGCGCGACCCACGGTTCTCGAAAATGTAAGCACCTGCATATGGACTACACATTCAAAATCGAACCTGACGAGCATGGCGGGCGCCAGGAAACTGTCACGCTGGCCAAGCAGCCGATTTATCAAAAGCCCTTAAGAGGTAGGAAAAAGCCGCCGGATGTCGACGCATATCTGCTGATTGGCTTTGATACCGAGTATCAATCGATAGACAGCACCACAGGCAAGATTGCTGAGGGAGCCAAGAACGAGCTGCTTTCTTACCAATTCTACGTTCGGCTCATCCATCGCTCTGAGGAGCACGGTCATCTCGACGCGGCGGGTATTATTGTTCCAAGCAGCGGCGATCGCTACCCTCAGGATAAATTCCTCGGCATTGCAATCGCTAGCTTTCTGCAGAGGTATCCCGACGTGGTTCTCCCACGAAAGGTGTACTTGGTTGGACACTTCACTCGCGCTGACCTCCCAGCGTTCGAAGACTTCCTGTCCTTGAGGACCGTAATGTCTAATATACGCAATACCTTCATCTCTATCGATCGCTTTAAGGAGCTCACTCTCAGTGATGGCGACGATGTCCATGCCGAACTTGAAGTGATGATCCGGGACACAATGCTATTGGCGCCGGGCAGTGCAAGATCGCTTGCGGGTCTTGGCGAGATTGTCGGACTTCCGAAAATTGTGCTGGATGCTGATCCTGCAAAGGAACTAGACATCAAAGAGAATATGGCACGTTTCCGGAGCGAGAATTGGCTCCGATTCAGAGAATACGCCATTCGTGACGCGCATGTGTGTGTCGAATACGCGACAAAGGTAATGCGTCAATATCAGGTTCTGTTCAACGTTTTCAAACTCCCGGCGACGCTTACAAGCTTTGGTACTAAACTCGTAACTGAAGGCTGGGAAAAAAAGAGGGGTTGGTCGAAGAACAGCGTGCTTGGAAGGGAAACCGTTGAGGTACGGCAGTACAAGCCTAAGCTCGGGTACTTCCTGAACACGCAGAAAAATCCGTTCATCGAAGACGTCGATGACGAAATGGATTTTGTTTGCAGCACTTATCACGGCGGCAGAAACGAGCAGTTTCTCTTTGGTGTCGCTGATGAGGGTGTTTGGCGAGACCACGATCTCAGCTCAGCGTACACGACAGCGATGTCGATAATTGGAATGCCAAAGTGGAACGAAGTCACCAGACTCCAGGATTTTGGAGACGTCGAACCTTGGCATCTTAGCTATTTTTCAATGGACTTCGAGTTCGATCCATCCACGCGATTTCCCACGTTGCCGGTGCGGACTGCAAACGGGATCATCTTTCCGTTACGAGGTCACACCAAGTGCGGCGCACCTGAGTTATTTCTCGCGCAAAAACTCGGGGCCAAATTGCGTTTTCGGAAGGGGCTTCATGTCCCTACAGACCCTGAGATGCCGATCTTTCGAGATTTTATCTCGATGTCCATCAACGAGCGAAGCAAACATCAAAAGGGCACCTTCGGAAATCTCTTCTGGAAGGAAGTCGGAAACAGCACCTATGGAAAGACGGCTCAGGGCCTTCGCGAAAAACGGGTCTATGATCTGCGAAGCGATGAATTGAAGGCAATTCCTGAGAGCGAGATCACACAGCCGTTCTTTGCGTCATTCATCACGTCATATACCAGGGCGGTACTCGGCGAAATCTTGAACCGTTTTTCCGCCAATACAACTGTCTTCAGCGTGACCACTGACGGGTTTTTGTCGAACGCCACCGATGCGGAAATTACAAACGCGACCAGTGGGGCATTGTTTCGTTCATTTTCCGGGGCACTTGCCCAACTAGACACCGACAGGCCTCCGCTTGATGTGAAACATACAATCGCACAGCCTGTGGGATGGCGGACCAGGGGTTCCGCAACCATCAAGCGGTCTAATCCGTCCGAAGTGGTTCTGCAAAAGGGCGGAATAAAGGTCAACGCTTTGTTCGATGACCTTCAGGAAAACGACTTCACAGTAAGGCAGTTCCTGAATCGCACGCCCGATTCCGTCGTAACGTACAAGTCGTCTGTCGGCGTGAAAGACATGATACGCAACGATACAGATTTTGTGTTCAAGACAGTCGAGAAACGTCTGTCGATGGAGTTCGACTGGAAGCGAAAGCCTGTTAGCCCCCAAGATGTAGAGTTCGAGTACGAAGGCGACATCTTTTCGCACCTAATGTACAAGACTGTTCCACTGGAGGATGAAGTGGAGTTTCGTGCTTATCGCGAGAGTTGGGAAAAATACACGAAGAAGACCAAGCACAATTTGAAGACGTTGGAGGATTTTGACAAATTTCAGCGTGCCATGGAATCAAGGCGGTACTCAAATGAAGAGGTGTCACGATACGCACGCGGGCCATTGCCGAGACTTCGGCAGCAACTGACAATAGCTTTCAAACACGAGAGGGCAGGCTTCGACGCCATCCGAGCAAAACGAAAAATCAGTCATGGTGATTTTAGGCAAGCATTGGAATCCTCTGGAATACCGTGCTCCATTTCGGATATCGATAACGCGAAGCGCGCAAAAGAGTTTAAGCCTAGAAACGCCATCCGGAATCCCGAGGTGATTGCGGCATTAGAGATGTTGAAACAGAACCACTATCCCGAACTCGAAACCGATGAGATATGACTAGTGCAAACTACGCCCAGTTGGTGTCGTTAATTGATAAACATTTGAGGGCTTAAGATTGAGCAAACGGGCAGGATCCCATATTTCGGGTACCAATTTTGTATATCTTGCTGAGGGGGCATATGGATCGGTCTTTGTGGACCGTACAACCAAGCGCATCAGGAAACTCTATCGCCACGAAGGCAGGGCTGAACAACATTGCCGTGATGTCTTTGACTCCGAATGGCAGGCTCTGACGATCGCAAGCTGCACCGAAACCCTTGGCAAATTCGTAATAGCACCGATATTTCGCGTAGGTGAATATGAGGTGATTGACGTTAGCGGCCAGAATATCACTGGAGACTTTCTTGAAAAGGCGGGATTCGAAGGCGCGTTCATAGACGGGACCTTCGAAAAGATTGCAATGGTAGATGCTCCAAACAAAGGCACCTTAACCGCAGCCCTTCTTGCGTCCGGCATCTCCCATTTTATCGACGCCTCTGTGACGTTGGATGGCAACGGGAACATCGAAAAAATCATCGACATTGGGATGCGTGACATAGTACTGGAGTGGGAGTAGCTCAGCTAAAGACAGTCTCACAGACTATCAGTCCGCGGCCAAAAGCAAACGTGGCGGGGCCGTATTCATCGTTCAGCCCATTCTCAGTCAACGATCGTCCAACGTAATCCAAGGTATATGTTTGAAGGACGGCTTCGTTGGTCGCCTCTCCTATGGGCTCTAAAAACTTGGGATCTGCGGTCTCCATTTGTTCAAGCTGCTTCGCAAACACAGTCGGACGGCTGAATTTCGCGATGCTGAACCATGGTGCACCCGGGCGATCCTAGCAATAGCGTTGAGCTATGCTCCCGCACGTGTTGCCACGTCGCGCTGGTAGAGGAAGTGCTGGATCTCGCCAAGCAGCTCATTGCGGTGTCGGGACTTGTCGTTGAGTACGCGGCAAACTTCGTCGTCAGTCGAGCCTAGTCACCCCTGTGCATGAGGGCCTCACGGGCCTTTTTCTATCATTCCGAGCATAAGAATCTGTTACACAGCGGAATATGACCTATCTTCTACAGGAAATCCGGAACATCTACATGCGAAGCCCATCCTATTACGGGTTCTTCAGCCAGGATTGGGTGCCAAGCGTCCGGGGCTGGGCTTCTCGTCTTCGCTTCGAGCCTATTCGGAAACCCGCCGCCACAGCGCCATCTCAACAGGAGCCCGTAAAGAACCCTTTCCCCATTCTCTTACGACGTCTGGCGGATACGGACGACGGGCCAATCCTCTCGATGGTGTGGGCCGTGCATGCCTTGCAAAGTGGGAGAGCCGAGCATGCCCAACATATGATGCTGCATACTCCTGTGGTGGTGACCAATGACCCAACGTCGGAATACATGGTTCACAAGTGGGAACTGGAAACCCTGTTGACGGTGACCTTGAACATGCAGAAGGACATTGTGCCGGTGTTCTTGAAGATGCCCATCAACACTTCGGATTTCGATTCGTTCGCAGGAGTGCTCAACCTCCTCAAAGACAGCGAGGACGCGCAGAGCACACGCCTCACCCCCGAAAACGTCATGAGCGAGTTCCACCGAATCTCGCATCGGCAGTTTCCGTGGCAGATCGGCTGGCACAACGTTGCCAACCTTTACCGTCATGCCTTCGTCTATGGCCAGGGGCTCTGCGATGAGTATTTCAAGAAGACCTATGGGCTTTCCATCAGCGATTTCATGGCCTGCTGCTTCGTTCTCTGGGTTCAGACGCAACTGGCCCCGTGGTGCGCGCCCCTCACCAAGTTCCCCGTTGATGTGCCTGAAGACGCCATGGAAAAGACGATGGCGATGGTATCCGGCGAGCTTTGGACGACCCGCCGCAAGTCGTTTGAACTGTTTCAAACTCTTGCTGCTGGGAAGGATATGCCTGTGGCCTATCACCCCAGCTATCTTCGGCTGAAGCCCATCATCCGCGCAGCGCCACGAAACCACTACATCGCTCCATTGCCAGAGCTGATCTTGTTCAGAGCCACGGTAGGGCTTTACTACGACCTTTTCGCCGCCGGAACCACCGTCATGAACGACGCCCGCGCCCGGTTTGAAGAATATGCCCGTCAACTCATCAAGGCCTATATTCCCGGGTTCGACCCCTGCCCGGCCGAGGAATACAAATATAAGAATTCCGAGGCAGAAACACCCGACATACTGCTGAAGCGAGACGGGAAGATTGTCGCAGTGTTTGAGTGCAAGGCCACCAAGCTTTCATTCCAGGCGCAATATGCCGACGATCCGGCGTCCGAGGCGAAAAATCAGTACGACCAGATTGCCAATGCGGTTTTCCAGCTATGGCGTTTCTTCTCCCACGTGCGGCGTGGCATCATCAAACAGGACTTAGCCGACGAGGTTGCCGCTGTGGTGTTGACGATGGAACCATGGACGCAAACCTCTTCCGAACTGCGAGCTACGATGGTTGCGGAGGCTGAAAAACTGGCAGCAACCAAAGAACCGGAAATGACCGCCGAGGATAAGCGCGTCCCGCTGTTCGTCTCGATTTCCGAAATGGAACACATGCTAGCGCACTCGACCGAGGAGGATGTCCAAGAGACATTTCGCGCCGGGGCACATGATGCCAAGTACCGGGGTTGGAGCGTTCGCGAAATCCGACGGAATGCAGTGAAAGAAGTACGCCCGAGCCAAAAGTATCCGTTCGAGCCAGGCGACCTGCTGCCCTGGTGGAAGGAGACTGAAGAGCGTGGGCTTGCAAAGCGCGCAGCCGAAGTAGCCGCTCAGGCCGCCAGCGAACTATCAACATGAAGCACTTATTCACTCCTAACCGCTTTGCTGTCGTCATTACCGCCGTCTGGGTCATAGGAGCCGGCATTGCTCTCTCCCGCGTTACCCCCGATGAAATGCCAACAAAGCTTAACGAGTGGGGAGATTTCATGGCTGGGGTGTTTGCCCCAATTGCCTTCGTCTGGCTGGTGACCGCAGTCTGGATACAGTCCGCCGAACTAAGAGAGCAGCGTACTGAGTTGCAGCTAACCCGGGAGGAATTTGTCCATCAGCGTGAGGTCATGAAGGCCCAGGCGGACGAAGCGCGAAAACAGGCTGAATACATCGGAACGCAAACCCGCATCTTAGAAGACGAGGAAAAGCGCCGAAAGTGGGCGGACCTTGACGACCTATTCCGAGCCGAGGTCAATAAGCTTGTAGGCCTCATATGGCTCCACGAAAGTCCGTTCAACTTCACGCATGAGGGGGCGCACGTGATCAATGTCAGTGCCCCTGACTCCGTCGAAGACTTCGAGTTCGTTGCTCGGATCGCTGCTCAACTGACGAGTCAGTATGCTGGAAACGGGGTTGCGAAGATCAACACGCCCATAACCATGAACAATCCTGATCGCTTCGATATTGTCGTTGCGGCAGTAAAGTCGTGTCAGGCGAAGGAAAGGCAGGCCTCACCGGTCATGCAAGTCCGAGCTGCTGCGTTGCGCCTCGCGGAAATCGTCGAGTATGCTGAGTTGTTGAAGGCGCGCGCGTCCCAGCGAAAACCGGACGACTAGCTGTTACCACAGGCCCATCGCCATGCCGCCGACATAACCACCCGCAGCCAGCAAAAAGGATACGAGCATCGCGCCGTGCAAATCCCATAGGACGATGACAGGTTGTCCGACCAGAGCATTCATGCCCACACTTTTTTTCGCGAACACCCATCCCAGGGCGGCGACCATCGCGACGTGAGTGGATATTGAGGATTTCATTGACGCCAGTATACCGGGTTACGTAGGTTCCGGCACGGGACGTTGGGGGAGTCATGAACATCAAGCCGGTCTACGCTGCTACCATCGTCGCAGTTCTATCCACAGCGTCGGTCTCCGCTCAGGAAGCGGATAAGCTGAAATCGGATATCGTCCCAATGATGCTCGCCTACACCCATGCTTGCCCTTCCGAGGCGTGGATGGACAAGATGGTCGGTGAAGTCGTCGCCATCGTCGCCACTCAGGACGATATCGTGCCTGAAGAAGTGCGCCGTAGGGGCGACATAACTGCTAAAGGCTACGCTGACGCGTTGACAGAGGAGCAGAAAAAAACCTTCTGTGAAAAAGCACGCCCCGCGCTCATGGCAATCTATGATGAGTCCCGGCCAAAGCCATCATTTGCTCAGAAAATTCTTGGCACTAAGACCAATCAGTTCATTGACGCGGCAGTAGTGGGCGCCGCAGGGGCCGTCATTGGGGTTTTGGCTGGGTTCATTATTGGCCGCGTCTCCTCTATGAAGCCTCTCCGCAAGCCGTTGTGGATTCCGGGGTGGATACTGGCCTTCCTTATCCTACGAATGGTACTGTTAAGAACTTTGGCTTAGCTTTGCCGATTAACTCCCCTTTATGCCATTTCATCCATTTCGCGCCCTTGCCCCGCTCCCGTGGGTCGAACCATTCCCCGCCAAAGCGGGCCATGAAGGCCTCAGCGTCTTCCTTGAGCGAGTAGCAGAACACGTTGTACCAGGCGTCCTCAAACACCACGGAATGCCCGCGTGAGCAGAGAGACAGGCATTTGTTGAATTCTGCGTGGATGTCGTAGTTCGTGGAGCCACATTTCTCCTGCGGCAGTGCCACTTGATACGGCCAGCCGCGGTCGATACCCGCCGCGCTCAACTCGCCTTTTCGATAGACCATAGGAATTTTCTCCGCTGCAAATGGGAGTTTGTTCCCATTTGCAGCGGAGAGTCAAGCCTTTGGTTTGCCCTTCGACACGACCAAATTGTCGATGATGGCGCGCAGCTTCTCACTCTTGCGGTTGATTAGTTCTTCCAGCGCGTTTTCGAGAATTTGGAAACACTGGAGGACCGTCTTGAATTCGACCTTCCCTTCATGGCTTCCGACGTTTCCAACAAACCGTAGGGCGTCAAGGCTGTCTTTGTGACCGGGGTCAATCGCATCGAGCGCTTTGATGCGGTCCGACAGGTCCCAGGTGGCATTCTTGCGATTTCCCTTTGGACCGGTGGTGGGCACTTTCAGTTGGTCGAGTAGCGCTTCCACAAAGATGCGGAGGCGATTAGCACACGACCCGCCGTCTACCCATATGAGACTGTAAGCGACTTGGAGGTGCTCCTTGCAAGGCTTCCCAAGGCCCTCAGGGACTTTAATAACGGGCGGCGCTGGATACATGCTTTTCGGCCAGAAAAGCAGGTCTTCGCTTTCGTCCATGTTGTCAGTTTCAGGATTATGCTCGTAGTGCGTACGCTTTTCATACCGCCCGGTGACAGTGACTATTTCTCCACAAAATGGGTTGTCACAGGTGAAAACCGCCGTGAACTGGCCAGTTTCCATCTCATGTGAAAGCTCATTGTTCTTCCAGTGACGCTCAGCATGAAGCGGCGGTATCATCTGTCGCTGCTTTTGGTTCTGCTTGAGCTTGCCGGTCGGACAGCGTGGGCACGGCAAAGGCCGAAAATAACTCCCGTACCACTCCCTCCATATTTTTGTATCCATTCCCGCCCCTCGCCCTTTTCGACTTTCATAGCCGAATCTAGCTGGAGTCGCTACGATGCCAGCAGCCTGTCGCGCCGAACCAGCACATTGCTGCCAACGGCCAGCCGCACATCCGTTAGGAAGTTGCCAAGTTGGTCGCCGTCCCGCGCCCCGCTTGCCCACCAGTCAGCCTCTTCTTGACAGCCCACAGCGGGAAATCCTCACACTGGACCACAGCCTAATTGTGAGCGCCCAATCATTCCTGAGACGACTACGAGCGATAAGGGACTTCCGCCAATGCTATCCGGCTCGCTGCCACCAGCTCCACCGGCTAGGCTTTACATATCGGCGTCCAATCAACTTCTACTAGTGCCGCAGTAGCATGGTTATGGGCTGAGGATTGACTCTTATACAGAACGCTGGCGGAATATCGTTAGGGGGATTTTCAATGAGAATATGGGTTGCAACTGCGCTTTGCCTGACATCCATGCCGGCGAATGCTGAATTCTTTAACGGACTTCAAATGCATGATTACTGCACTTCAAGACCGCAGATCGTAGCGGGCTACGTTGCCGGGTGGGGTGGAAAGCACGAATGGGATAAAGACGCAGCGACGCTAACGGCGCTGGATACGATGCCTGGCACAACGGCAAATAACGTAGCGATGTCAGCCGTAAACACCGCTAAAGGAGGCGTTTGCCTAACGGAAGGCATTACCGTTGGCCAACTCAACGAGGTATTTTGTAAGTATCTGGAGAACCACCCTGAAAACCGGCACCAGTCCGCGACCGAGCTTGTGCAAAAGTCTTTTTCTGAGGCTTGGCCCTGCAAATAGGCGCCCCGCCGCGTGGCAGACCTATCAATTCCCAACGCCATCCGGGCCATCGACCGAGAATTGCTCCCGTGCCAGCTCCCGCGCATAAGCCCGAAGCTCATGGTAATTGTGCATACCGTTGCGGTAGGCGCTGATGACCAGCTTGGCGAAGCGTTTCCGCTCTTCCTCATCCTGGGTAAATGAAGGCTCAAGTATTGCGGCCTTGTAGATCTCGACCATCGCGCTGAAATCTTCCGGCCGGATAACCGAAGCACCTTCCTGACTACTGAAAGCCACAGTTTCCTCCCTGTTTTTCTTAGCAATGATTTTGTGTCTTCTTCGCTGGAAATCAAGATCGTCGGCGGTGTAAAACCAGTTGAACTTGACGCGTTAATGGACGATCGCCTCCCATAGGAGGTGCAATGCAGTACATCGCTTACTATCGTGTTTCGACAAAGCGCCAAGCCAGGTCCGGACTAGGCCTAGATGCCCAATGCCAGGCGATTAGGGCCTTTCTAAAAGAAGGCGATAGGTTGTCTGGAGAATTCATCGAAGCTGTTTCAGGACGTAAGGATAACCGGGCGGAGCTTAAGAAGGCGATCGCGCTTGCCAAGAAAACTGGAGCCTCACTTCTAATTGCCAAGCTTGATCGCTTCTCTCGAAGGGTGAGTTTCATCGCCAGCATGATGGAGTCGGGTGTCGGACTCGTCGTTGCTGACATGCCGCATGCGACAGACTTCCAGCTTCATATCTTCGCTGCCTTGGCCCAGGAAGAGCGTCGGATGATCTCTCTAAGAACCAAGGCCGCTCTCGCCCAGGCAAGGCAGCGCGGAGTGCTGTTGGGAGCCAACGGGAAAAAGCTTGCCATCGAAAATGCAGAGGCGGCAGATCAATTCAAAGCTCTAATCGTCGCGAAGCTTCCCGACGGCTGGGAGTCCCTTGGCTATTCAGAACTGGCTCGCCGGCTGAACGCAATGGGCATCAAAACTCGTACAGGAAGCTCCTTTTATCCGCAGACTGTGAAAAACTATCTGCAGCGCGGAGCAACCCCAGCGATTTAATTTCAGCGATTTTAAATCGCTCAAAATCGATCAATTTCGATTTTGATTTCCGTTTCCGCTACGCTAGGCTAGCTATCGAGATGGCGCTGCACATCTCCCAGAGCGTTTGTTAGCGTCCAACCATCATCGTCAGCCGTGATCGAGACTTTGTACGTGAGCAAGTCATCGGCAGAAAATGACAGCGTTCGAAAGTTGCCATCGTCAAACAGCACAGAAAAGTGTTTGTCGGGCGAATACGTGTAATCTCGGACTTTCGTTCTCGGGGGAGGGCCACTGAGATCATCTGGATAAAGCAGCAGTTCTCTGACGTTCAGCTTGATCCAATTCGCGATCTTCGTACGGTCATCATAGGCCTTCGCGTTGTCCCAGTCGATGTCATCGATCTTGTTTTCCAGAGTAGGTAAGCTGGGATCGGCCTGCGTTGCATGGTTCGCCAACTCACTACGAAGTTGAACGATATCCTTTCCGATCTGCGTAATTTCGTCAGATAAGGATACGAGGCGGCGTTTGACGAAGTCGCCTGCGCTGTCTGCATCAGCTAGCAAGTCGAATGCCTTTTCACGTTGCAGCTCCAGCTTTTCCAGCGCTGACGTCTTAGCCAGGATGCCAGCCTCGATCAGTTCACGGCCCTCGTCCGGCCGGCCCAGAACCACACTTAGGTCAAGCTCTGAAACATACCTGAGGAAGCTTTTTTCAAAATAACGAAGACGCCAAGACGATGCGTCACAACGGTGGAAACGTTTCGAATTGGTGCAACGAATGTAGACACCCCCTTTGGGTCCTTCCCCCTTATCCTCGATCGACATGGGGCCGTCGCAGTATCCGCATTTCGCAACACCAGCGAAAAGGTTGACGAGCCGTGTTCCCTTTCTCCCGGCTCCCCTCGCGCCCCGGACCTTCCGGCCTTTTTGAACGCGATCGAATTGGGCTTCCGTTACGATGGCGGGATAGTATCCGGAAATTGGATCGCCCCAGGGAACTCGTTTGCCATCAACAAACCGATGAGGCTGAAACTCACCGATGACGGATCGATTTTTCAAAATTTTGGCCATGTAGGACTCGTGCCAACCATCTGAATCTGAGAATGGTTTCACCCCGGTGGCATTGAAGGCATGCGCAATCTGATACGCACCTTTGCCGGCGTCGGCTTGGGTGAAGATCGTTTGAATGAGCTGGGCTCTATCCTCGGTGATGGTGAACTCGGTTCGATCGTCATTGAGTGTGAGCCAAGCAGGACAGACTCTAGTCAGCTTCTTGTGGGCTAGCCCTTTTCGCTTGTTTTCCCACGCGGCACCGACGCGAACACTTTTCGTATGAGATTCATCGTGAGCCCGGCTCATGATGACAACGGACATAATGATATCGACGAACGCGCAGTTGTTTGCCTCATAAACCTTATTATCGACCAGCGTGATGATGTTTACGCCCGCCTCCAATATCTGAAGGAAAAGTGATGCAGCGGTTTGCGGTTGACTTCGGCTGATCCGATCGAGCGATTCTACGACGAGGTAAGAACCCTTTTCGATTTCTCCAGCCTGCACGGCATTAAGGAAGCGACCAAGCTGCCCTTCGCGGACGTTTCTGCCTTTGAAGGCAGACACGCCGATGTCCTCCAATTTAAAATTCGTCTGCAGGTCGAGATTATGCGCTTTGGCATACTTCTCAGCGGCTTCAGTTTGTCGCCTGAGACTGTCGCCTCGCAACTGAATTTCCGTTGACATTCTGATGTATGAGTAGGCTTTAGGTCGCATATGCAATCTCCTTGAAGACTACATAACGGAAAAATTAATCCTCCTCAACATGCACATTGTCGGCCTTGGCGACAAGGCCGTGGCCGAGAGCCGCGAGCGCGTACAGGCGGCCCTCCACGCATCCGGTCTGACGCTGCCGCCGAAGAAAGTCACCGTCAATCTGGCACCCGCCGACCTGCCGAAGGAAGGCAGCCATTACGACCTGCCGATAGCGCTGGCACTGATGGCGACGCTCGGCGCCATTCCCGCCGACGCGCTGGCCGACTATGTCGTTATCGGCGAACTCAATCTCGATGGCACGATCGCGCCGGTGGCCGGCGCGTTGCCGGCAGCCATCAGCGCCAATGCCATGGGCAAGGGCCTGATCTGCCCGCATGACAGCGGCCCGGAAGCGGCCTGGGCGGGCGCCGGCATGGATATTCTGGCGCCGCGCAGCCTGATCGGCCTCGCCAACCATTTTCGCGGCACGCAGGTGCTGAGCCGGCCCGAGCCGGCAATCCGCCAGAGCCCCGCCAATCTGCCCGACCTTGCCGATATCAAGGGACAGGAAAGCGCCAAGCGCGCGCTGGAAGTGGCTGCCGCCGGCGGGCATAACCTGCTGATGATCGGCCCACCCGGTTCGGGCAAGTCGATGCTGGCGCAACGGCTGCCCTCCATCCTGCCGCCGCTCGGCGCTGCGGAGCTCCTCGAAGTCTCGATGATCCATTCCATCGCCGGGCAGCTCTCCGGCGGCAAGCTCTCGGATCGCAGGCCGTTCCGCGCCCCGCATCACTCGGCCACCATGGCGGCCCTTGTCGGCGGCGGCCTGCGCGCCCGGCCTGGGGAGGCTTCACTCTCCCATAATGGCGTGCTCTTCCTCGATGAACTACCCGAATTCCATCCGGCCACGCTCGACGCGCTGCGCCAGCCGCTCGAGACCGGCGAATGCGTCATCGCGCGCGCCAACCACCATGTCAGTTACCCCGCCAATATCCAGCTTGTCGCGGCGATGAATCCCTGCAAATGCGGCATGGCTGGCGAGCCCGGTCACACCTGTGCGCGCGGTCCGCGCTGCGTCAGCGATTATCAGTCCCGTCTATCGGGTCCATTGCTCGATCGCATCGATATCAGGATCGAAGTGCCTGCGGTGACGGCCGGCGACCTGATCCGCCCAATGACCGCGGAGACGAGCGCCGTGATCGCCCGGCGGGTGGCACGAGCGCGGGAACTGCAACAGGACCGCTTCATCGCATTGGGGCAACCGGGCGTCAGTTGCAATGCCCGCTGCTCGACGGCGCTGATCGAAAAGATCGCCGAACCGGACGCCGGCGGGCTGCAGCTTTTACGCGACGCGGCGGACAAGATGAAATTCTCGGCTCGGGGTTATCACCGCATTCTCAAGGTCGCACGCACGCTCGCCGACCTGGATGAGGCAGCCCGCGTCGGCCGCATTCATCTGGCCGAGGCGATCTCCTACAGGATCGCAGGAGAGCGGCTGCAGAGCGCGGCTTAGCAAACAAGAAAGGGCCGGTTGCCCGGCCCTCTCTGATTTCGACACCAACGCAGAATGTCAGCTGCCCAGGCCCTCGAACAGCGCGGTCGAGAGATAGCGCTCGGCGAAGGAGGGGATGATCACGACGATGTTCTTGCCGGCATTCTCTTCGCGCTGCCCGAGTACGATCGCGGCGGTGAGTGCGGCACCCGACGAGATGCCGACCGGCACGCCTTCGAGCCTGGCGACGAGGCGGGCGTTAGTGAAGGCGTCGTCATTGGTGACGGTGATGACTTCGTCATAAACCGACTTGTCGAGAATGGCAGGTGCGAAGCCTGCCCCAATGCCCTGGATCTTGTGCGGGCCGGGATTGCCGCCGGAGAGGATCGGTGAATCGGCGGGTTCGACGGCGATGACCTTGAGGCCAGGCTTCCTGGCCTTCAGCACCTGGCCTGCGCCGGTGATCGTGCCGCCGGTGCCGATGCCGGAGACAAGGAAATCAACCGTGCCGTTGGTGTCGTTCCAGATCTCCTCGGCCGTGGTCTTGCGGTGGATTTCGGGATTGGCCGGATTTTCGAACTGCTGCGGAATGATCGCGTCGGGGATCGACGCGGCCAGTTCCTCGGCCTTGGCGATGGCGCCCTTCATGCCCTTGGCGCCTTCGGTCAGCACCAGTTCGGCGCCGAGCAGCGCCAGCATCTTGCGGCGCTCGATCGACATGGTCTCTGGCATGGTGAGGATCAGCTTGTAGCCCTTGGCGGCGGCGGCGAAGGCAAGCGCGATGCCGGTATTGCCGGAGGTCGGCTCGATGAGGGTGGATTTTCCGGGGGTGATCTTGCCCTGGGCCTCGAGCGACTCGATCATCGCCACCCCGATGCGGTCCTTGACCGAGGCGATCGGATTGAAGAATTCCAGCTTGGCGAGAAGGTTGGCCTTCACGCCCTTTTCCTTGGCCAGCTTGTCGAGTCGGACGATGGGCGTGTCGCCGATCGTTTCGGTGATCGAATTGTAGATCCGGCCGCGACCAGGCTTCTTGGCGTCTGACATGTTGCTCTCCCAGGTTTGTCTGGGGAGAAACTAGGCGCTTGGGTTTCGTCTTTCCAGACAGATTCGCGCGAGGGGAGCGCAATTTCGGAAATAAACCTCCCGCATTGCCAGCAGCCAAGCAATATTCTCCATTGAATTTATCGAATGGCGATATAACCGGCGGTTCCGGCAAGGAAGGTGGCGGAGGTGCGGTTGAGCCGCTTGAGCGCCACCGGCCGGCGGAAGAACTCGCGCGCCTTGGCGGCGAGCACGATATAGGGAATCGTTCCCGCCATCAGCACCACGGTCGTGACGGCGAGCAGTTCGAAATAATCCGTCACCGTGATGGATGCGATATCGATGAGTGTCGGCACCAGCGCCAGATAGAAGACCATCGCCTTGGGATTGCCGAGCGTCACCAGCAACCCGGATACCAACGACTGGAAAATGCTCCGCCTGGGGCCGATTTCGGCATCGGTCTTCAGCATGCCCGATGTCCAGATCTTGTAGGCGAGATAGGCGAGATAGGCCGCCCCGGCATACTTGATGATCATGAACACGGTGCCGAATGCCTGTGCGACGACCGCGAGGCCCAGCACGACGGCGGTGAGGAAGACCAGGTCGCCGAGCATGATGCCGATCGCCATGGCCAGGCTTTCGCGAAAGCTGCTCCCCAGCGCGCGGGCCACGAGCGCGGTGATCCCGGGCCCCGGAATGAGCACGACAACGAACAGGGCGAATGCATAGGCGGCGATGGCTGTGAGGGTCATTGGAGTAGGTCCATGCTGATTTGCCGTTGATACCAGAGGCGGAAACAATGGTCAAATTGCGTTGTAATTGCGGAATATGCTCGATTTAAGCGCTAGAATTCCGCCAATGGCGAAAGCATGAATGGCCCCGAATTGAGAAGAGCGTCCGTGTCACCGGTGACCATCAGATCACAGGAGCCTTCGTAACGCCCAGTCTCTCCGGTCCAGCCCAGTCGATCGGTCGGGAAGTAAACGGCCGCGCGTTCGGCACGCGTTTGCACGGCCGCGATGACTTGGGCAAGCAATGGAATATCGCGGCTGGCGATGTCGAGAAGATGGAAGGTCCCGGCCCCCTCTCGCCAGGCGACGATCGCATCATGATCCGGCATATGAGACAGTCGGATCGACGGATCGAAACAGGCGTTGAGCAGGAATTCCTCGATATGCCCGGTGACGGCGAAGCGCTCCGAGACTGGCATTCGCTGTATGAGCACGGATCGTATCAGAGCCACATCCGCGTCGTTCTCGATGGAGAGGTGCCGGCATGGCAGGACGCCCGCAGCGGCTGGCATCGGGCCATGGAACATGTGCTGCTTAATGACGCGGAATCCGTAGGATGTATAAAGGCCGGGTTTGTCGGTGAGGAGCATTCCGAATTCGAAGCGTTGGCCTTCGGCCCAGGCGAAGGCCCGCTGCATCAGGTCGCGATAGAGCCCCTGGCCGCGATATTCCGGCCGCACCGCGCCGGATTGGTAGCCCACCGCATGTACTCGCCGGCCATTGATGACCAGCGGCGTCGAAAATGCGCTGAAATTCGCCACACAGCGCCCCGTCTCGTCGAAATAGCCGAACGGCATCGACGTCGGATCCGGCCCGCCCAGGCGGTCGAGCTGTCCGATATCGATCTCGAACGTGTCGAAGAGAAGGTCCACTAGCGCCGTGAATGCGGCCCGGTCTCCGAAATAGTCGGAACGGAATTCTAATTGGCCGACCATGTCAGAAGAGCGGGCGCATGAAGCTGCGCTCGTAGCTCACGATGCAGCGCGTCTTTTCGCCGAAATCCAGCGCGGCCTGGCATTCCGGGTCGGCCGCCATCCTCTGGCGATAGATCTCGTATTCGGCAAGCGACGGAAAACTGAACAGCGCCAGCGCAATGTTGCTGGCGCCTTCGCTTGGCAGGAAATACCCGTGATGCGTGCCACCCAGCCGCGTCACCAGAGGTATCCAGAGCTTCGCGTAATGTTCGAATTCAGCCAGTTTATAGGGATCGATGACATAGCGAAGATAGCACGTGATCACGAAACGCTCCCCCTCATGGTGCTGTCGGCGCGCGCCTGAAAATTCCGAGCTTGAGGCCGAAATTCATGCCCGCGACCGCCAGGAAGATCAGCGCCATGCCGATCATCTGTACCGGCTGGAGTAGATGGCCGAAGGCCAGCCTGTCAACCACGATCGAAGCGACCGGATAGATGAAGGACAGCGCGCCGGTGAGGTGGACCGGCAGCCTCTGGATCGCGCCATAGAGCAGGATGTACATCACGCCGGTATGGACAAAGCCCATCGTGGCAAGCAGCGACCAGGTCTGGCCATCCGAGGGCAGATTGAGGAAGTCCGCGAAGGGCGCCAGCATCGCCACGCCGGTCAGGACATGCACGAGCGCCACGAGATGCGGCGGCACGCCTTTCAGCCACTTGGCGGCGAAGGCAGCCAGCGCATAGAAGAGGGCCGCTCCGAGTGCGAGCAGGATGCCGATGGCATAGCTCCCGCCTGTCGCTCCGCCACCGGGCTTGGCCTGTACGATCAGCATCATGCCGCCGAAAGCGAGCGCCAGCCAGGCGAGCTTTTCCAGTGTGATCTTCTCGCCGAGAAACAGCGCGCCCAGCCCGAGCAGCATGAAGGGCTGGGTGTTGTAGACCGTTGTGGCGATCGAGATCGAGGATCGGGGATAGGCGGCGAACAGCAGCAGCCAGTTCGACACGATGGCGATGCCGCCGAGCACGGCGATCAACAATTGCCGGCGGGTGATGACGCCGGGCTTGAGGTAACCGAGCGCGCCGCAGATGGCTATCAGCGCCACGGCACCGAAAGCGCAGCGCCAGAAGACGACATTCTCGACCGGCTGCCCGGACACCAGCACGAACCAGCCGATCGTGCCCGATATCAGCATCGCTGCCGTCATTTCGATTGTTCCGCGCCGTATGTCGTTCTGCATTGCCTTGCTCCTCGGGTTATGAGGAGGATATTGCGCGGATGGTGTTCTTTATATAGTTTGGCGAAGGATCATCTGCCGTCGTGCCTAATAATGAAAAGCAGAGAGAGTAGAATGCCTAACGATACGCTCGATGCCATCGACCAGCGCATCCTCGAAGCCCTGAGCCGCAATTCCCGCATGCCGTTGAAGGAACTGGCCGAGATCGCCGGCCTGTCTTCGCCAAGTGCCGCCGAACGCGTGCGGCGGCTCGAGGATCGTGGGGTGATTTCCGGCTTCACGGTCAGTCTCGGTCTGGCGGCGCTCGGCTATCCCTTGCAGGCCATCGTGCGCGTCCGACCGCTGCCGGGCCAGCTTCACATCGTCGAGCGATTGATCCAGGAAACGCCTGAGTTCATCGAATGCGACAAGGTCACGGGTGACGATTGCTTCATCGCCCGGCTGGTCGTGCGCTCGATGGGTGAGCTCGACGGCATACTGGACAAGATCGCCGAGCGGGCGGAAACCAATACGTCGATGATCAAGGCCTCGCCGGTCGAGCGCCGCCTGCCGCCGTTCAACGGGTGACTTTGGCGTTCAGCGTCCGGATACGCGCGCGCCGGTAGGCATCAGGAATGGAGAGCGCCCAGATGAACAGACCGCCCGCATGGCGCCCGATGAATGAAATCTCCGGCGTGGTTGTCGCATAGGTCAGCGCGCCGAACAGAACCACGAAGAAGGCGAAGGCCAGACCACGCCGCGGCTCGCCGGCGGCCACATGCCCGGCGCCCGGCAGGATCACCGCCAGGGCCAGCACGAGATAGGGGTTCATCACTTTCTGCATCGGCGCAATTCTAAGCTGCTTCCGTGACCGGCGCCAGTGCGGAATCCGGCAGCACCTCGGCCAGCGCGCTGGCCATCGCGATCGCTGAACTGATATCCTCGGCCGGCACCGATGCGATGGCGAAACGGGATTGGCGCAGGAAAAGATGCGCCGCACGTTCGCCCTGGGCGGCCTGGCGCATGATGCGCACGCCATTCGGGCTGATCACCGCTTCCTTGACCTGTGGGTCGGCGAACACGGTGCTGAAATGGCCGAGCACCCGCTCTGCCTGCCATGGCGTGGCGGAGCCGTCGCCGCGCATCAGCATCGATGTTCCGGTCTTCGGCGGCGCCATCCATTCCCGCATGTCGTGGACGAGCGAATAATACTCGCCCCCGGTCGGGCGCGCCAAGGCGCCGATCAAGGGTCGTCGATACGTGCCGCTGTCGTAGATCGTCACCCTGAGCCAGAGCTGCGGCAGCCGCCGGGTGATCATGCTGTCGCCGATGAGCTCGATCTTCACCTGCCTGCCATCGGCGATCCTGCCGGTAGCCACCGGAAATTGGTCCGGTCCGATCATGATCGAGGCGTCAGAGAGCAGGTTTACCGCTTCATCGAGAAGCCGATGGCGCGAAGCCATGGCATCCCGATGTTCCCTGATCCCTCGGACGGCGAGCCATGCGCATGCCGCCAGCGAAAGGATCAGCAAGGCGAAGCTGGTGGTCATCCCGTCAATATCCCTGCGGCTTCGGCCAGGGCATGGTGAACTGGTCGCCACGCTTTACATATTGATAACGCCGGAAGTGGAACCAGAGCGACGCGATGACGTAGAACCCGACCATGGTGATGAGCTGGGTTCCGTAACCCAGGAACACCGCGAAGTAGGCCGTGGCGCAGAGGATCAAGAGCACGATGGTCGGCAGCGGATGCATCGGGTGCACATAACCGCGCTTGATCGAGCCGAGCGGCCACTTGTTGCGGAACATCACCATGTTGAAGGTCATGAACGTATAGCCGAGCAGGCCCGACAGGATCGAGAAGGTGACGACCTGGTCGAGCGGTGCGCCGAGCGCGAAGATCAGCGCGATCGGTACGAGGAAGACGATCGAGCGATAGGGCGTGCGATAGATCGGATGCACCGCGCCGAACCAGATCGGCAGGTAGCGGTCGCGGCCCATCGAGAACCATGCCCGCGATGCATCGTTGATGCAGCCGTTGGCCGAGGCGAGCGTCGAGAAGATCGTGCCGATGAACAGCAGCACCATCAAGCCGCTGCTGCCGGTGACGCGCGCGGCATCGAACAGCGGCGTGCCGGCCTGGCCGAGATATTCCCACGGGATCAGGCCCGAGCAGACATACCAGGTCATGGTCGCCGCGATCAGCAGCGTCATGATGCCGGCCATGGTGCCGTAAGGCAGCGAGCGGGCAGGGGAGCGAACTTCCTCGGCCGCCTGGCAGGTGCCCTCGATGCCGAGATAGTACCAGAGCCCGAAGTGAAGCGACGCGATGATGCCCATCCAGCCATAGGGAAGCGGGTCGCTGGTCACCGCCGAGAAATCGAGCGGAACGGTCGAAACTCCCATCTGCACCACGACGAACAGGATCACGATTGCCAGGAAGGCGATGCCGGTGATGACGAGATTGAAATTCAGTGTCGCCAGCACGCCGCGATAGTTCAGCCATGCCAGGAACATGATGGAGAGAATGATGAAAGGCTGCTGGTTGAGGCCCGAATGGCCCTGCAATCCGGCGACCGTATCGAGCAGGAAGCCGATCGTGATCGCATTGCCGGCCTCCAGCATCGTATAGGCCATGACCAGGAACAGGCCGACATTGAAGGCCATCAGCGGCCCGACGATGTGCTTGGCCTGGGCATATTGCCCGCCGGCCGCGGCGACCGTCGAGGTCACTTCGGAGTCGATCATCGCGACGCAGGTATAAAGCAGTCCGGCCACCCAGCAGGCGACCAGGCCTGCGATCATGCCGCCTTTGCCGATCGAGAAGTTCCAGCCCATATATTCGCCGACAAGAACGATGCCGACGCCGAGCGCCCAGATGTGGGCGGGGCCGAGAACGCGCAGCAATTGAAGTCGCTGGGGCTGGCCGGTGGTGGAATTTGTGTCTGCCATGGAAGCCCCCTCAGATCACGTGACGTTCGGCTGCGGCCTCGATCTCGCCTTCGCGCGACGAGGTCAGCAGGTCGTTGTCGTAGGTCGTATCGATGCGCACCATGTCGTAGAGCATCAGCGCGCCGAAGACGAAGGAAAGCGCCCATGCCGCGTATTCCAGGATTGTCCAGATATCCATGTCGCGCCCCTATTTCTTGTTGCCGAAACGCTCTTCGATGACTTCGCGATATTCCCGATCGGAGAGCCGGACGACGAGAACGAAATAGCCGATGACGAGTACCGCCATGGTAATCAGCGCGGCCCAACTGAAGGAATAATCGAACCGGGCGGTAATCATGTCATTGGCGGCCGCTGGATCGGTGATGCCGAGTGCCGCCCACTGCTGCTGCTCGGTGGCATTCTGGCCAAGCGCCTCCCAGGTCGGGTTGGCGATCGGCGCGGGCGTCTTGGCGGCGCCGGCGAGCCCGAGATAAAGCGGAACGTAGAGCGCTCCGACCGTCAGCACGAGCAGCGTGATGACGTCGAAGACCTGCGCGCCGAGACTTTGTTTGGGCGGTTGATATGCCATTGATGTGTCCCCCTTAGCGCCGGCGTGCACGCATCTCGTCGAGATGCTTCAGGTCGAGGCCGTAAATGAAGTGCTTGTCGTCGGAATAGTGGCGCAGCATGGCGACGATGGCCGCCGTGTTGAAGATCAGCACCAGCGCGCAGGCCACGGAAAGAATGATCCGGATGCCTGGTACGGCAATGAATGGCCAGATGGTGAACAATGCGAAAAGCATGGTGCACCACAGCACAACGATGAAAATGATGAGACCCAAACGGTCGCGCGCATGCATCCTGTCGATGCGCTGCGTCAGCAACGCATCGGCGCGTTCCTCTGCCAATATCATATGTCCTCCCATGCCCGCGAGGGCAGAAACACATTTGCCTCCCAGGCAAATTTCTTTCGCGTTAGGAATACGACCGGATGTTAGCGCTGTCAACAATCGTCTGCGTTGAAATGACGCATCCTGCACAGGATTTGTGCGGACAGCCCACGGAATGGGCAGTGCAATCAAGCTGAGAAAAGTTGACTATGCTTCTGCGAGCCAAGGGCATTGCACCCTTGGCGCCATCAAGCGGCGGACATGGCTTCCAATGTCACGTCGAGGATTTCGCCCATCCGGCCATGATCGATCCCGTGATCGACGCGAGCGGAGCGGTGTACGACGACAAGGTCGTGGCCCGGCAGAACGATGATGTATTGCCCGCCAAACCCGCTGGCATAGTAGAGCGGCACATCCGCATTGAGCCGATCGCCCGGCGCTCCGGCTTCGGCCGTCCACCAGAGGTAGCCATAACCTCGCCCGCCGCCGAGATCGACATGCGGCCGGACACTCTCCCGAACCCAGACATCGGGAACGATCTGGTGCCGGTTCCATGACCCGCCCTGCAGGTAGAGTTGGCCGACACGTGCGAGATCGCGGGCCGAAAGACGCATCTTGTAGACCGGATGCATGGATTCCGGTCCGTGCTCGAAACGGAGGTCGCTGACATCGAAATCCTGCATGCCGAGGGGCGTTGCCACGCGGTTCGAAAATGCTTCGAACAGCCCCATGCCGGTGATGCGTTCGAAGATTGTGCCGAGCACATTGAAGTCCCAATTGTTGTAGAACCAGTGCGTGCCCGGCGGATGGCTGCCACGCGCGGGTCGGCCGCGAGATGTATCGTAGACCGAGGGATGATAGACGCCGGATCGCGTGGTGAGGAGATCGCGTATCGTGGCGCGCTTCTCATCCACTGTCAGCTGCTCGATGTCATCCACGCCGATATCGGCCAAGGTCGCATCGAGATCGATCCGCCCCTCGGCAGTGTATATGCCGAACAGAATGCTGACCAGGCTCTTGCGAACAGAGGCCACGCTCGACCGCGCGGCGATGTCGCCCCAGGCAAACACCTGCTCGCCGCCGTGCAGCATCATGAATGCGGTCGATCCGCCCCTGCCGAGCTCAACGCCCAGCCTGGCAAGCCCGTCCTGGCGCCATGGCACTGCTATTGCAGTCCCGTCGAGCCGAAGCCGCCGGCGCCGCGATCCGTGGCGCCGGCCAGCGCGCGTTCCTCGACGATCCCCTGCACCACCGGCGCCACAACCAACTGGGCGATGCGCATGCCGCGCTCGACCTTGAACCGCTCCTCACCGAAATTGATCAGCAGCACATGCACCTCGCCGCGAAAGTCGCTGTCGATAGTACCCGGCGAATTGAGGCAGGTGATGCCGTTCTTGAAGGCGAGGCCGGAGCGGGGCCGCACCTGGATTTCGTAGCCGGGCGGTATCTCGAAAATGAACCCGGTGGGGATGAGGGCGCGATTGCCGAGCTTCAGGATGATGGGTTTGTCCTCGGGCACGGCGGCGCGGATATCCATGCCGGCGGCACCCAGTGTTTCATAGGCGGGGAGCGGCAGTCCGTCGCCATGGGGCAGGCGGACGAGACCGATGACGGGCGGGGGCGTGATGATCTGGCTCATGGATGCTTTCTCGCCCGTGGGGCGGGCGGGGTCAATTGCATTTGCCGGCCCGAATGGCTAGATAGCCGCCATTCAACAGGATTTTGATTGATGACGGACCAACTGGCCGAGGCGATCTCCCGCCGCCGCACCTTTGCTATTATCGCGCATCCGGACGCGGGCAAGACGACGCTGACCGAAAAGCTGCTGCTGTTCGGCGGCGCGATCCAGCTCGCCGGCGAGGTGAAGGCCAAGAAGGACCGCATCCAGACCCGCTCCGACTGGATGAAGATCGAGCGCGAACGCGGCATCTCGGTCGTCACCTCGGTGATGACGTTTGAATATGACGGCAATGTCTTCAACATCCTCGACACACCCGGTCACGAGGATTTCGCCGACGACACCTACCGCACGCTGACGGCGGTGGATGCCGCGATCATGGTCATCGACGCCGCCAAGGGCATCGAGCCGCGCACGCTGAAACTGTTCGAAGTTTGCCGGCTGAGAAATATCCCGATCATCACCTTCATCAACAAGCTGGACCGTGAAAGCCGCGATCCCTTCGAGATTCTCGACGAGGTCGAGGAGAAGCTTGCGCTCGATACGGCGCCGATCACATGGCCGATCGGCCGCTCGAAGAGCTTCTGCGGCAGCTACCATCTCGCGACCGACGAGGTGCGCGGCTCCGATACCGAGGCGCATACCAAGAAGGTCAACGGCCCGGAGGCCGTCGCCAGCCGGCTGCCGCAGAACGAGCAGGGAGCCTTCATCGACGAGGTCCTGCTCGCCCGCGAAGCCTGCAAGCCTTTCGACGAGGAGAGCTTCCTGGAAGGTCATATGACGCCGGTCTTCTGGGGGTCGGCGCTGAGGAATTTCGGCGTCCGCGACCTCATCAACGCGCTTGGCGAGATTGCGCCGCCGCCGCGCGACCAGGTCGCCGATGTCAGGACCGTGCACGCCACCGAGGACAAGATGACGGCCTTCGTCTTCAAGATCCAGGCCAATATGGACCCCAACCACCGCGACCGCATCGCCTTTGCCCGCATCTGCTCCGGCAAGCTCGAGCGCGGCATGAAGGCGCGGCTTGCCCGCACCGGCAAGCAACTCGGGCTGACCGCGCCGCAATTCTTCTTCGCCTCGCAGCGCCAGTTGGCTGACACCGCCTATGCCGGCGATGTCGTGGGCATCCCCAACCACGGCACGCTCCGCATCGGCGACACGCTGACCGAAGGCGAGCAGCTGGTCTTCCAGGGCGTGCCGAATTTCGCGCCGGAAATCCTGCGCCGCGTGCGGCTCGAGGATGCGATGAAGGCCAAGAAACTGCGCGAAGCCCTGCAGCAGATGGCCGAGGAAGGTGTCGTGCAACTCTTCCTGCCGGAAGATGGCTCACCTGCAATCGTCGGCGTCGTCGGCGCGCTGCAATTGGATGTGCTCAAGGAACGGCTGTCGGGCGAATACACGCTGCCGGTCAGTTTCGAGATGAGCCGCTTCTCCGTCTGCCGCTGGATCTCGGCCGACAATCCGCTCGATCTCGACAAGTTCGTCACCGCCCGCCGCGGCGACATCGCACGCGACCTCGACGGCGATCCGGTCTTCCTTGCGCAGGACGCGTTCTCGCTGCGCTATGAGGCCGAGCGCTATCCCGCGATCAAGATGGTGGCGATCAAGGAATACCACGTCGCCAAGGCTGCGTAGCGACCGGCGCAGCCGGGCAAATCAATGGAATTGATTTGAGTGGAGCAGGCCCGAGCGCGACGCCGCGCGAGGGCGCACGCGTGAGCTGCCGGCGCAGCCTGGCAAATCAAGGGAATTGATTTGAGCGAAGCAGGCCTGAGCGCGGGCCGCGCGAAGGCATCGGTGGCCGGCACGACCGCCTGTCAATCGAACGATACGTCGCTCCGCCCGCTAGTCAGGTCGGCCACGAGGCGCGACACCGCCTCGACATCCGTCTCCACGATACGGGCGGCGATATCCGCACCCGTCGCGCCGAAGCGCTCTTCCAGGATTTGCAAATCCTTGAAGGCGGTGAGCTTCGCCTTGACCAAGGCAAGATCAGAAAATTCCAGATGAAAATACCCGTCGACCGACGGCTTCATCTCGATGCGTTCGGCGCCTCGAAGGCAGATCGCCGCCGTGCCGCCATAGGCGCGCACGAGCCCGCCGCTGCCTAGCAGAATTCCACCGAACCAGCGGGTGACGATCACCACGACCTTGTCGATTGCCTGCCCGTCGATCGCCGCGAGGATCGGCTTGCCCGCAGTGCCGCTCGGCTCGCCATCGTCGGAAAAGCGGTAGCCCGCGCCGATCCGCCAGGCCCAGCAATTGTGGTTCGCGTCGACATGTCCATGCGCCGCGAGTGCCGCCTTCGCTTCGTGCTCGTTGGCAATCGGAACGGCGGTCGCGAGGAACCTGCTTTTCTTGATGACCTGTTCTGCGGTTGCCGGTTGGACGAGTTGAAACATGGGGTGGTGATCTCAGCCGAAATCCACAGCCGTCGTGTTCGACCCGCAAACGAGTACCGCCACCCGCTCGCCATTCGCCGGTACATAGCGGCCTGACAGGATCGCCGCCATCGCCGCTGCCCCACCCGGCTCGGTCGCTACCCGCACACTGTCCCACAGCGCCTTCTGGGCCTGCCGGATCGCGTCGTCTGTGACGAGAACGGATTGGCCGACGTGATCGCGTGCGAACGGGAACATCAACTGACCCACCTGTTTCGGCGCCAGCGAATCCGCCGCTACGCCGCCCGCCGGTGCATCGACGGGGTGGCCTGCCGCAAGCGCCATGTTGAGCGTCGGCGCCTCCTCGGGCTCCACGGCCACGATCTTCACTCGCCCGCGATACCAGGCCGCGATGCCGCCTATCAGCCCGCCGCCGCCGACCGCGACCAGAAGCGTATCGATACCAGGCAGGTCATCCTCGATCTCCTTGCCGAGCGTGCCTTGGCCGATAAGCGTTTCCGGTTGATTGAAGGCATGGATCTGCATCGCCCCGGACTTTTCCGCGAAAATCTCGCTCGCCGCCAGCGCATCGGAATAGCGATCGCCGCCGATCACGAGGTCGGCGCCGAAGCTCCTGATGCGATCGGTCTTGGCCTTGGCGCTGATCGAGGGTACGAAGATCGTCGCCTTGATCCCGAGCTTCATCGCCGCATAGGCGACCGCAGCACCATGGTTGCCGCCCGAGGCAGCCACCACGCCGGCATCGGGCACATCCCGCGTCAGCAGGTTGGTGAAGGCGCCGCGCGCCTTGAACGAACCCGAATGCTGCAGGCATTCGAGCTTTAGATCGAGTGCGCCACCCTGCAAACCGAAATCCGCCATGGAAACCATCATGACTGGCGTGCGCCTGACATGCGGACGGATGATGGCTTCGGCCGCCGCGATGCGGTCCGGTGTAATTTCGATACTGGCTGACATGCTGGGTCTCTCTCTGCGGGACTGAGAAATCTTGGCGCGGATGGATTGGAAAATCAACCGCCCGCCCGTTCGAGCAGCAGATCGACCACCGCCCGGACGGAGGGAAGCTGGCCGCGCCGATGCGGCATGAGGATCGTCGTCGTGATGCTGCCGGCGGTCCAGTCCGGCAGCACGCGGACGAGCGTTCCATCGGCCAGCGCGCCTCGGCAGACTGATGTCGGCAGGCAGGTGATGCCGATGCCGGCGGCGGCGGCCTTGAGCAGCACGAAGGGTTCATCGGCGGCCATCACGGGATTGACCTCCGCTTCCACGGTGTCGCCAGCGGTCGAGGAAAGCCGCCACGACGTCTCGGCGGGATTGGCGACGATGCTTTTATGCTGGGCAAGTTCTTCCGGACGCAACGGTGCGCCATGCTGCTCGACATAGTCCGGCGAGGCCACGACGTAGAAATAATGGACGCCGAGCTTGCGCTGCACCAGCGCGGAATCCGCGAGCGGCTGCTGATGGCTGCGGATGGCGATGTCGAAGCCCTCCTGCACGATATCGACGAATCGATCGGTCACATGCAGCGCCAGCGTCAGCTTGGGGTAGCGCACCGACAGTTCCTGGAGATGCGGCGCCAGCGTGAACTGCGCCGTTGGTACCGAGGTGGTCAGGCGCACGGTACCGCTCGGCTCGCCAAGGCGGGTGCGGACGATATTCTCGGCATTCTCCGCTTCGATCACCGAGGCCCTGGCATGCTGGAAGAAGTCGCGGCCCAGGTCGGTCAGCGAGAAACTGCGCGACGTGCGATGGATCAGTCGCGCACCGAGCCGCGCTTCGAGTTCGGCGACACGCTTGCTGATCGTTGATTTCGGAACGCCGAGCCGTCGAGCCGCCGCGGCAAAACCGCCGCTGTCTACCGCCTGGACGAAGAATTGCAGATCGTTGAGGTTCATATCCATCGTCCATATCCGTGGACATTAGGGTTCCAAAGTCACGGCTACCGGTCCATCGTCCGCAATGGCATATCAATCGGGTCGATATCAATCAACAGGAAGGAATGATCGATGGCCCTCACTTTGTTCTACGGCGTGCCCGAAGGCTGCTCGTTCGGCTCGATCGTCGCGCTCGAATGGTCCGGCGCGAAGTATCATCTCTGCCGCGTCCAGATGCCGGAAGCAGTCTCCAGCGAAGACTACAGGCACATCAACCCGGTCGGCGAAACGCCGACGCTGATGCTGCCCGACGGGCGGCTGATCAGCGAAAGCATGGCGATCCTCGGCCACATCGCGGCCAAGACGGTGAACAAGGGCCTCGGCTTCGAGCCGGGCTCGCCGGATGACGACCGCCTGAGGCAGATGCTGGCATTTCTCAACACCAGCTTCTTCAATGCTTTCAGCCCGCTCTGGTATTCGATCGAGCACGACCTCGCGCCGGATGCGAAGCAGGCATTGCGCGATTACGGCATCGCCAAGGTCGAACGGGCGCATGCCGATCTCGAAACCTTGCTCGATGGCAAGCAATGGCTGCTCGGCGACAAGCGCAGCTTCGCGGATGCCTATTTCATGGGGATCGCCCGGTGGAACGATTTCCACAAGGTGGTCGATCGTCGGCAGTTTCCGGCGCTCAACAGCCTCTACCAACGGATGCTGGAAGACCCGGCCGTCCGCTTCGCCCATGCGATCGAGCATCAGGAAGAGGCGCTCAGCGCCGGCGGCTTCCAGGGGCATCTGAGCATGGATGACATGCTCGGCGAGATCCGCAAAGCTGCGTAACACGTGATGCCGGCGGTCAAGCCGCCGGCCTCAACCCGCCGCGACCACTTCGAGCTCGACCAGCCAATCGTCGCGGAGGGTCTGCACCACGATCGCCGTGGTCGGCACGATACGCCCGTCGAGGGCCGCGACGCGCGCATCCTGATTGGCTTCGGCATAAGACCTGTCACCGAGGTAGCTGGTGACCCGAACGATGTTTGCGGTGGTCATGCCGGCATCCGCGAGGATGGCGCGGAGATTCGACCAGATCAAGTCCAGCTGTTCTTTCAGGTCCCGGCCTGCATTGCCGACCGCATCCAACCCCATCGTGCCGCTCACGAAGAGAAGCCGGGATGGATTGCTCACCTCCATGGCATGCACATAATCGGGTGTCGCGGGGTAGACGCCTTCGGTAGGGTTACGCGCCATCATCGTCGTCATCGTGATCTCCATTTGAATAATCTTCAGAAAAATGAGATTAATGCCGAAGATAATTCAGAGAAAGAACGTCTTGAGCCATGAACGAAAATACAGATGGTGTTCGGCGCAGACGGCTTGAGCGTGCCTCCGTCGATGCGTCCGACCGAAGAATATTAGCCGAACTCGCCCGCGACGCCGGCCAGAGTTTCGCTGAACTCGGGCTCAAGGTCGCGCTTTCCCCGCCAGCGGTGCATGAGCGGGTCAAGCGGATGAAGCAGTCCGGCGTCATCAGGGACACGGTGGCGCGCATCGATGCGACCGCCGTCGGCAAATCCCTGCTGGCCTTTGTTCATGTCGAGGCGGCGGGCTGGGGCAAGAGCGAGCGCCTGCTGCAACTGGCTCGCTATCCCGAAATCGAGGAAATGCATTCCGTGGCGGGTGATGCCAGCATGGTGCTCAAGGTCCGGACCGAAAGCCCGCAGGCGCTCGAACACCTGCTCGGCCAGATCCATTCCGTACCCGGCGTCAGGGGCACGAAAAGCTTCATCGCGCTGTCGACCTTTCTCGATCGCCCGGTCCAGGCCGAGGTCACGGAAACCTGGCCGGATTTTCCGATGCCCGAGTGACAGCCTATTGCGCCTCGTGGCAGACGGCCTCGAGATTGTTGCCGTCGGGATCGATCACGAAGGCGCCGTAATAGTTCTCGTGATATTGCGGGCGAATGCCCGGCGGGCCATTGTCCGAGCCGCCATTGGCGAGTGCCGCCTTGTAGAAATCGTCGACCGCGCCACGGCTGTCGGCGGTCAGGGCGAGGTGAACCGACGATGCAGCCGCATCGCCCTCCGCCTGCCCGATCCAGAGTGGATGCATCCCTGTCTTGCCAAAGCCCGCTGCGACGCCAAAATCCTTCTGCTTGGAAAAACCAAGCGGCGCGAGCACGGCTTCATAGAAAGCGAACATTTCCTTCAACTGCCTGGTCCTGAGGCCTATGTGGTCGAGCATTCCATTCTCCTGTCGTATCTGTCAGCCGTGTTGATCAGTCCTGTTCGGTACCCGGCAGGTCGGCGATATCGTTGATCCATGGCAGCGCCGAGCGGCACCATATTTGCCTTTTCGGCGTCAGTTCACGCCGCTGGTTGATGGTCCCGACCCTGATCCCCGTGCGCGCGGCATCCTTGCCCTCGCCGGTGCTGAACAGCGGCGAGCCGCATTCCGGGCAGAAAGACAGCAGGCGCGCCCGGCCGCTCTGGGCATGCTTCGTATAGAGCTTCGGCCGATTGGCGGTCAGTTTCACCTTGTCGCTATCGGCAATGACGGTCACCCGATAGGCGCCGCCGGTCAGCCGCTGGCAATCCGTGCAATGACAGATCGTCACTCTGTCGGGGTCGATCTCCGCTTCGTAGCGCACATGGCCGCAATGGCATTGACCGTCGATATGCATGTCGTGCCTCAGGTGAAATGTTTGACATGAACGGGCGTAACCTTCGGCCGGTTCCGCACTCGGGTCACGAGGCTCACGATCTTCGGGCAATGTGCCGCAAGCCAGTCGCCATCGATCCAATAGGCAAGCATCCAGAGATAGATATCGACCATGGTGAGCTGGTCGCCGAAGAAGTAGGGTCCCTTTCCAATCGCCGCCTCGAGCAATTCGTAGTGACGGTTCACATATGTCGTGGCGTTACTGAGCACCGCATCGCTGCCTGAAGGATCGTCCGAATATCGTGATGGATAGGCCTTGCGCAATTCGCCTTCGTAAATGTTGACGGCCATGAAAATCAGCCATCGGTCATGCTGGGCGCGGGCGCTGGAGCCTGGTGGTGGCGCGAGTTGGGTATGAGGAAAGGCGTCGGCGAGATGCAGCATCATCGCCGCGCCTTCAGTCATTAGGGATCCGTCGGGAAGGGCCAGCGCCGGGATTTGCTGGCGAGGATTGATCGCCCGGTATTCCTCGCTGAGGTGCCGTTTCTCTGCAGTGCTGGTCGGCACCGTCACATAGTCGGCGCCAGCCTCGGCAAGTGCGGCTTCGACAGCTGAGCTGCCGCTATTGATCGATTCATAGAGCTTGTACATGCGTCCCCCTTCGAATTCGCGGTCAGTCTATCGTCTGCCGAGGCTTTTGGAAGAGCCATAGGCGACGGTTTGCGGGTCGCTGCGAACGAGCGGATCATCACATCCTATTCGATGGCATGAAAGGCAAGCTCGGCGAGGAGATCGCCCGGAACGATTAGCGCTTGGCGTTCTGCAGCGTCCAGACGGCGTAGAGCTGCAGGCAGCCCAGCAGGAACGGCCCGATTGTCTTGATCAGGTTGCTTTCATAAATGCCGACCCACATGTCGGCGAACTGGATGATGCCGGCGAGAAAGCCTAGCACCGTCAGCATGCGCCCGAACCGCATGAAGATGGAGACCATCACGAAGACCGCGAGCGGCAAGCTGCGGGCCGCCGCATAAAGCGCGAATGTGAACGCCGCATCATTCGCGACGGAGCCGGCCGGCAGCATCGACAGAGGGTTTACCAGCCCGACCACGGCAAAGCTGGCGGAAACGAGGACGTTGAACCCCGTCACGACCGATGCAAATCGTAGAGCATTCTTGAATTGCATCCGTACTTGTCCCTCACAGCCGTATTCGCAACTGCGAATGGACAGCAAAAACAAGCCGATGGCAAGTGCAGATCGTGCGCCCTCACCTGAACGGTGAGGGCGCACGCTTTCCGTGGAAAGCCGCTTCAAGTCTTTCCAGGAACTGCGAGCTGCCGATGCGCTAGTGGGCGGCCTTGATGAAGGTGCCGTTCTGGAGGTCGCGCATCGCCTGCCGGATCTCCTCGTGGCTATTCATCACGATCGGGCCGTGCCACGCCACGGGTTCCTCGATCGGTTTGCCCGAGACGAGCAGGAAGCGAATGCCTTCATCGCCCGCCTGCACGGTCACCTCGTCGCCGGTGTCGAAAACGACCAGCGTACGGTTGCCGGAGAGGTCGCGGATATTGAGTTCCTCGCCGTTGACCTCCTTCTCGACCCGAACGCCGACCGGCCTGGACGCGTCGCGGAAGGTGCCGGAGCCGGCGAAGATATAGGCGAAGGCCTTGCGATAGGTGTCCACCTTGAAGGTCTTCCGCTTGCCCGGCGGCACGGAGATGTCGAGATAGACGGGATCGGCGGCGATGCCGTCGACCGGACCTGATTTGCCCCAGAACTCGCCGGTGATGATGCGCGCGGCCGTGCCGTCGTCATCGACCACGACAGGGATATCGGCCGCCTTGACGTCCTGATAGCGCGGCGCGGTCATCTTCAGCGACGAGGGCAGGTTGGCCCAGAGCTGGAAGCCATGCATCCGGCCGGCGAAATCACCCTTCGGCATTTCCTGGTGCATGATGCCGCTGCCGGCCGTCATCCATTGCACATCGCCGGCGCCGAGCAGGCCGCGATTGCCGAGGCTGTCGCCATGTTCGACCGTGCCGGCCAGCACATAGGTGATCGTCTCGATGCCGCGATGCGGATGCCAGGGAAAGCCCCGGCTATAATCCGCCGGATTGTCGTTGCGGAAGTCATCCATCATCAGGAAGGGATCGGTCAGCGACGGATCGCCGAAGCCGAAGACGCGGTGCAAATGCACGCCCGCACCTTCCATGGTCGGCTGGGCGTGGGATTCGGATTTTACAGGGCGTATCGACATTTCGCATTCCTCTCATTCGAGTTCTTCACTTGAATGGGAATATAGAGCCTCTTCATTGTCTCCGAAAGATGATCGATCTGCGAACAATCTTTTCCAAACGGTGAACAGTGGAGTGTTTAAGGCTTTGTTTACCATGACGGCCCAAGATCGACCGGCGTATTGTTCGCATCAGGATCTCGTCATGTGCCGCTGGGCCGCCTATTGCGGGGAACCGCTCTTTCTCGAAGACATCGTCTCCTCGCCGGCGCATTCGCTGATCGCGCAATCGCATTCGGCGGTCGAGGCCCGCACCGCCACCAACGGCGATGGTTTCGGGGTCGCCTGGTACGGCGAGCGCGAGACGCCCGGCCTCTATCGCGATGTCCTGCCCGCGTGGTCCGATTGCAATCTGAAAAGCATCGCGCGCCAGATCCGCTCGCGGCTCTTTCTCGCCCATGTTCGCGCGGCAACGTTCGGCTCCACCCGGCGCGACAATTGCCATCCATTCGTCAACGGACGCTGGTCGTTCATGCACAATGGCCAGATCGAGAATTTCGCCCAGCTGCGACGTCCGCTGGAAAACATGCTGCCCGATGAGCTGTATGCCGCCCGCACCGGCACGACCGATTCCGAACTGATCTTCCTGCTTGCCATGCATTTTGGCCTCGAAAGCGTGCCGCTGCTTGCCTTCCGCGAGGCGATCGCTTTCATCGAGCGGCTGGCGATCCATTTCGGCCTTGGCGCCGACGTGCGCTTCACCGCGGCCTTTTCGGATGGCGAAAAACTCTACGCGGTCCGCTACGCCACCAACGAGGTCGCGCCGACGCTCTATGCCAGCCCGATCGGAACCGGCGGCTATTGCCTCGTCTCCGAACCGCTCGACAGCAACCGCGCCAACTGGATGAGCATTCCCGAACAAAGCGCCGTCGTCATGAGCCCGGACGGGCTCGAAGTCTCGGTCTTCGAGACGGGCACGATCAAGGCGACGATTTCGGAAAAGGTCCTGCTCGCCGCGATGTGAAACGGATGCGAAACCCGCAACCCGGTCGCCTTTCGGCAATATCATTCGCCAATGCTACCGATTGGAATGCGGAAACGGGTCGCGCCACGCCTCAAGCTCGTCCAGACGGTCATGCCAACGCCGGATATTGGTGAAGGCGTCGAGCGGCAATCGCGATGTTGCGGCATAGGGCAAGGCGGCCGCCAGGGCAAAATCGGCGACGCTCACGCTTCCGCCGACGACATAGCGGCGGTCGGCCAGGTGGTCGTCCAGCACACGGGCAAACTGTTTGAGACTGGCTTCGGCATCTTCCACGATCCTCTCGTTCGGGGTTTCGCCAAAAAGCGGCTTGACCTCATTTTCGAACCACAGGGTGGCCCCGTGGTGGGTGAAATGGCCGGCATCCCAGCTCAACCAACGGATTATGTCGATCTGGCGCTCGTCATGCGGCCAGAAATCCGCACCGACGCTGTCGGAGAGGTGGCACATGATCGCGTTCGCTTCCCAGAGCGTCTGGTCGCCATCCTGCAGCGCGGGAACTTTGCCATTGGGATTGATTGCCAGAAATTCCGCCGTCCTTTGTTCACCGCGACCAAGATCGACCCGAACGAATTCGACATCCGCATCGAGAAAACGAGCCGCCGCACAGGCCTTTCGTGGATTGAGAGTCTCGCAATAAAAAAGTTTGGCCACCGGTTCAGCTCCCTGGGACATCGTTTTCAACGAACCGCTTCAGTCGGTCGAAGCTTTGCGACCAGCCGCCTTCATGGCCATCGCGAGACTCGATGCTTTCGAAGAAGGCCTGATGAAACCGCATATGCGTGGCATCGCCTTTCTCCGTGAATTCTATGGTGATGACCGTTTCCGGGCTGCGTTCCCCGTTCGCCAGCTCCCATGCGTGGGTAAAGACAAGCCGGCGCGGCGGCTGCACATCGATGTATTTGCCGCTTACCCAATGCTCGTCGCCATTGGGGGCAATGAGGCAGGCCCGATGAATCCCGCCGGGACGCGGATCGAGCTGATCGCCCCGCGCAATGAAGTCTTTCGGGCCGGCCCATTGCGCCATCCATTGCGGGTCCGTCCAGGCCCTGAACACGACATCGCGAGGGGCCGCAAAGGATCGTTCGATAAGAAGCTCAGGCTTTTCCTGAAGGTTAGGAGTCGGCGTCGGCATCGTCTTTTCCCTTTAAGCTGGAGAGGAATGTGTCCAGGCGATCAAAGCTCTGATCCCAGAAGCCGCGATAGCGCTCCACCCAATCGGCAATCTCCTTCAATGGGCCCGCCTCGATCTTGCAGGGACGCAACTGACCCGAGCGGCCGCGGGCGATCAGCCCCGCCGATTCCAGGACTTTGAGATGGCGTGAGACGGCGGGAAGGCTGATGTCGAAAGGTGCGGCGAGCTCATTGACCGTGGCCTCGCCGCTCGCGAGGCGCATGACAATCGCGCGCCGTGTCGGGTCCGCCAAGGCGGCAAAGGTTTCGTTGAGGCGATCCATTAAATTTAACCAGTGCGTTAATTAACCTGTCTGTTAAATATCTGCCGGTTTGCAATCTGTCAAGCGGGTGCGCCAGACGCTCCGCCACAAGTAGGCTTCCAATCCTGGATTTCAGATGCTGCTCAGGCTCCGGCGAGCTTTTCGGCGATCAGCGTGACCAGCCTGTCGGCCACCTCATCCTTCGACAAATCAGGCCAGCGATCCACGCTGTCGCGGCTGATGATGGCGACGCGGTTGCGCTTGCCGCCCATGATGCCGGTTTCCGGCGAGACGTCGTTGGCGACGATCAGGTCGGCGCCCTTGCGATTGAGCTTGGCGGTGGCGTTGGTTTCGACATCATTGGTCTCGGCGGCGAAGCCGATCACCAGCTTCGGTCGCTTTTCGTGATGGCCGACGGTTTTGAGGATGTCGGGATTCTCGGTGAACTCAAGCGATGGCACGGAGCCGTCGGCGGATTTCTTGATCTTTTCATCCGATCGCGTGGCGACGCGCCAGTCGGCGACAGCGGCGACCATGACGGCGATATCGGCGGGCAGGCTCGCGAGCACCGCGTCGCGCATTTCCTCGGCGCGCTCGACATGGATCACCTTGACGCCGCGCGGATCGGCGAGCGTGACCGGACCGGATACCAGCGTCACGTCGGCGCCAGATTTGACCAGGGCTGCGGCGATTGCGTGCCCCTGCGTTCCTGAGGAGCGGTTGGCGATGTAGCGCACCGGGTCGATCGGCTCGTGCGTGGGGCCTGAAGTCACGATCGCTCTTTTGCCGGCTAACGGTTTTGGCGCGGTGTCGAGCAGGGCCTCCACCTCAGCGACGATGTCGAGCGGTTCGGCCATCCGGCCGGTGCCCGCTTCGCCGCCTTCCGCCATCTCGCCACGCATCGGGCCGACGAAATGTACGCCGTCGATGAGAAGCTGCGAGGCGTTGCGGCTGACGGCCGGATTCGACCACATCTTTGGGTTCATGGCGGGCGCCATCAGCACCGGGCGTTCGGTGGCGAGCAGCACCGTCGAGGCGAGGTCGTTGGCAAGGCCGTTGGCCATCTTCGCCATCAGGTCGGCGGTGGCGGGTGCGACAAGCACCAGGTCGCAATCGCGCGCGAGACGGATATGGCCGACATCCACCTCGTCGTCGCGGGAGAAGAGATCGGTATGGACCTTATGGGCCGCAAGCGCGCCGACCGCCAGTAGGGTGACGAATTCCTCGGCCGCCTTGGTCATGATGGGAATGACGACCGCGCCGCGCTCGCGCAGCCGCCGGACCAGGTCGAGGCTCTTATAGGCCGCGATGCCGCCGGATATGATCAGGAGAATACGCTTGTCTGTCAGTATCATGCCGGTATCCGTCCTGCTTTCGGCCTCATTTCGACAAATAGTGGAGTGCGGGCTGTTGTGCAATGCGACGGCGACTTCGATGCCGATTTCCGCTGGAATGCCTTCACAAATGGCGCCAAATCGGGGAAGACAGGCGTAGAAATGAAAAGAACAGGTGGAATTCCGATGGATATGAACGAAGCACAGAGCGCCACCATGAGCGGCGATGTCATCGACATGGAGAAGCTGGAAAAGCTGGCGGAAGTGGCCGTCAAGGTCGGGCTCGACCTGCAGAAGGGCCAGGACCTGGTGATCACCGCGCCGGTCGCCGCCATGCCGCTGGTGCGCTTCATCACCAAGCACGCCTATCTCGCCGGTGGCGGGCTGGTGACGGCGTTTTACAATGACGAAGTCACGACGCTGATGCGCTACCAGCACGCCGAGAATTCGACGTTCGATCGCGCCGCCGGTTGGCTCTACAAGGGCATGGCCGAGGCCTATGCCAATGGTGCCGCGCGGCTGGCGATTTCCGGCGACAATCCCATGTTGTTGTCGAGCCAGGATCCGGACAAGGTCGCTCGCGCCAACCGCGCCATGTCGACGGCCTACAAGCCGGCGCTCGAAAAGATCTCCAATTTCGAGATCAACTGGAACATCGTTTCGTATCCGAATCCGTCCTGGGCCAAGCAGATGTTCCCGGAACTCGAGGAAAACGCGGCGGTCAGGAAACTGGCGGATGCGATCTTCGCCGCCTCGCGCGTCGATGTCGCCGATCCGGTCGCGGCGTGGAAGGCGCATAATGCAGCGCTCCACAGCCGCAGCACCTGGCTCAACGGCCAGAATTTCGCTTCGCTGCATTTCAAGGGCCCCGGCACTGACCTGACGGTGGGTCTCGCCGACGGCCACGAATGGCATGGCGGCGCCTCCGTCGCCAAGAACGGCGTGACCTGCAATCCCAACATCCCGACCGAGGAAGTGTTCACCACGCCGCACGCGCACCGCGTCGATGGCGTTGCATCCTCGACGAAGCCGCTGTCGCATCAGGGCACGCTGATCGACAATATCCAGGTGCGTTTCGAAGCCGGCCGGATCGTCGAGGCCAAGGCGTCGAAGGGCGAGGAAGTGCTGAAAAAGGTACTGGAAACCGACGAGGGCGCCTCGCGGCTCGGCGAAGTGGCGCTGGTGCCGCATTCCTCGCCGATCTCGGCCTCGGGGCTGTTGTTCTTCAACACGCTGTTCGATGAGAATGCCGCCTGCCATATCGCGCTCGGCCAGTGCTATTCGAAATGTTTTGTCGACGGCGCCAACCTGACGCCCGAACAGATCGCCGCCCAGGGCGGCAATTCGAGCCTGATCCATATCGACTGGATGATCGGCTCGGGTGCGGTGGATGTGGATGGCGTGAAGCACGATGGCACGCGGGTGCCGGTGATGAGAAAGGGGGAGTGGGCTTGACGTTAAGGTATCGCGCTCACGCGATGTCATGCAATTCGTCACGCTTTCACCCCTCACCAAGCGCGTCCATGCACTCGACCCATGGTCTCGCGCGGACTTGCTATCCTCTCCCACAGGGGGAGAGGTAAGGTGCCCCGCACTCGGCTTTCACTTGAGGCAAGACAGTGCCGCGAGTCCATCTCTCCCCCTGTGGGAGAGGATACGCCGGCCGCGTAAGCCGCAGGCGAACGCTTGGCCGTAGTTGGTGAGGGGTGAATGCAAGGGCACATAAAGTTTGCGATCCTATCCCAAAAACACACCTCCACATTCACGCGAGCGTTTCCGCTCCGTGGTTTGGCCATGCACGTCCCCGATCCCTTCGCTTTGGCATGAAGGATCGGCCGGGGCACGTCTCCGTGCCGAGGTAATAGGCCCGCCTGTGGAACGGGCCGTTAAGACACGTCGCCGTGCCCCGTCATGCGGTGTCTCCATCCACGAACTCGCCAGCACTGCCCCCGTATCTCCATCCTTGCGGGACTGGAGGCGGATATGTGTGCGCTACAGCGCACGTCCGGGGCGAAACTCAGCCTTGCGGCTGCCGTCCCCAGAGGACTGGCCCTTCTCGCGGACGCCCCGCATGGAGACTTACGTCGCTTCCCCATGCCGGTCACCGGTCCCGCCTCGCCCTGACGCCTCAGGGTGTAGCCGATGCGGAACGGCAGGGAGTATGGCATGGAGCTGGGAATTTGGGAAGACGGAAGAGGATTATTTTCCTAAAATGAATACCAAGCATTTGATTTGGTTGAAAAAGAAAATACCAAAGAGCGCTTGCTTCTGGGTCAAGGACGACCCCGCCCCGCACCCCTCCCCACAAGGGGGAGGGGCCAATCCGTGGCGCCTGATCCGACCATAGCATGGCCTTCACATGTTGCGCCGAAGAGAGCGGCCCATGCGTAACGTTGAATGGCGCGAGGCGGCGCTGCAGCTTGGCCCTCCCTTGTGGGGAGGGGTTGGGGCGGGGTCTTAACTACGGACATTTTCGCGACGGCGCCGCGGTTCGCCCGTCTCAGGGCGCGTAACGGCCGCCGAACAATCAAAGCGTGGCGACTTCCCGCCTGACCCGCTCCAGAAACCGCTCGCGCTTTTCCAGCGTCGACTGATCCATGTTGTGCAGTGACACCATCCTGAAATCCAGCCCCTTGGAGCAGAAGGCGGCGACGCCGCGCTTGAGCAGGCGCTTGACCGGATTGCCCATGTAGAAATGCACGATCCACCATGGCGAGCCGGTCGTCGTCAGCGCCCAGAAATGTCTGATATTGCCGAGCATGGGAACAAGCCGGCCATTCCCCGGATCTATTTCGTACGCCACGCCCGGTGCAAAGACGCGGTCCAGATAGCCCTTGAGAATGGCCGGCAGGTTGAACCACCATTGCGGAAATACAAAGATCAGGCCATCCGCGGCGCGGAGTCGCGCAACGAGCGGCGCGACAGTGGAAATGTCGTAGTCCGGCTCCATGTGACGCGCCCGCTCGTCGGCCGTCAGCCTCGGATCGAAATCTTCGGCGTAGAGATCGAGAAGGTCGGTCGTGTGGCCGCTCGCCCGCAGGGCCTCCACCGCCGTCCTTGCCATGGCGGCGGCAAAACTCTCCTTGATCGGATGGGCGAGGACCACGAGAATGTGCATGTCAGAACAGGCTCCCCTGATTACCCTTTTCGGGCGCCGGCTTTTGCGCAGATCGCTTCTTAGCCGGCGAAGCAATTGCCGAGGCGTTCTCTCCCGCGACGGCCTTGACCGCGCCATCGGCGAATTCGATCGACAGCGCATCGCCCTCCGAAATCATCGCGGCGGAAGACAGGACCCTCTCGTCATCGCCACGAATCACCGCATAGCCACGCTTCAGCACATTCTTGTACGACAGCGATTGCAGGATGCGGTCCTGCGCCAAGAGCGTCTGCCGGTGCCGCGCGAGCAGATTGGCGACGGCGGAATCGCCGCGCCTTGCGGCATTGCCGAGTCTGTCTTTTTGGCGTTCGGAGTGGGTGTGCAGACGTGCCGGGAATCCCGCGAGCACCGCATCGGCCCTGGCGATGCGGGCCTTCTGGCGGTCGAACATGCGCTCGATAACGCGTTCGGCACGGGTCATCCGCTCGCCGAGCTTCTGGCGTTGCTCGGCGATGCGGGTCGAGAGGATGGCGGGGCGGAGATTGGCCGAGACACGCTCGAAGGCGCGGCGCTTGGTGACCGTGGTCATTTCCAGCCCGCGGCCAAGACGGGACGCGGCCTCGTCGAAGCGGCGGCGGGGGAGCGCGAGGATCTGGTCGAGCGAGGGGAGCGCGCGGATAAGGTCGCGAACCTCGCGGCGGCGCGTATCCATCTGGCGGCTCATGGCGCGGGAGAGACGAGCGGCGAGATTGGCGATCTGGGCTTCGAGGTCGGCCCTGACCGGTACGGCCATTTCGGCGGCCCCGGTTGGGGTGGGCGCGCGCTGGTCGCTCGCATAGTCGATCAAGGTCCAGTCGGTCTCGTGGCCGACGGCGGAGATCAGCGGGATTTCCGAGCTGGCCGCGGCGCGCACCACGATCTCGTCGTTGAACGACCAGAGATCCTCAAGGCTGCCGCCACCGCGCGCCACGATCAGCACATCGGGCCGGGCGATCGGCCCGCCGGGTTCGAACTCGTTGAAACCGCGGATGGCGTTGGCGACCTCCGCGCCCGAGCCTTCGCCCTGCACCTTCACCGGCCAGACGATGACGTGCAACGGGAAGCGGTCCGAGATGCGGTGCAGGATATCGCGGATGACGGCGCCGGTCGGCGAGGTCACGACGCCGATCACCATCGGCATGAAGGGCAGCAATTGTTTGCGCGCGGCGTCGAACAGGCCTTCGGACTGGAGCTTGCGCTTGCGCTCCTCGATCAGCGCCATCAGCGCGCCGACGCCGGCGGGCTCCAGGCTCTCGATCACGATCTGGTATTTGGACGAGCCGGGGAAGGTGGTGATCTTGCCCGTGGCGATCACCTCCATGCCCTCTTCGGGCCGCGTCTTCAGCTTGGAAAACGATCCCTTCCAGATCACGGCTTCCAGCCGCGCGCGATCGTCCTTGAGCGCGAAGTAGGCATGGCCCGAAGAATGCGGGCCGCGATAGCCGGAAATCTCGCCGCGCACCCGCACCTGGTCGAAGGCCTGTTCCATGGTGCGTTTGATCGAGCCGGAGAGCTCGGTCACCGTATATTCGATGAGGTTTGACGGCGAATCATTCTCGAAGAAGGTCATGTCGGGATATTGACCGGTTCACGCCGGTTTGAACAGCGATGGCCGGTTCGAGCAGCGATGACCGGTTGAGCAGCGATGGCCGGGCCGGCGTTAATCGCATCTTAATTTGTTCCATGGCTAATTTCGAATATTCTAACGGAGGGTTTCATGATGAATGCCCACAACAGCATCGTGCTGGAAGACGAGCAGCGGCACTTTCGCCGCAGGCAGGTCCGGCTGGATGCGATGCTCTCGTGCATGCGCAGCGGCCTGCGCGGCTATATCTCCCAGTCGGCCATGGTGCTCAACCTCTCGGAAGGCGGCTGCATGGTCTCATGCGCCTCGACGGACGGGCTGACCAACGACCTTCATATCGTCATCGCCGGGCTTCCCGCCAAGATCGGGTGTACGGTGGTGGGCCGGACGGCGGTGCGGCTCAACCTGCAATTCACCGAAATGCTGCCGCCACACGAGATCGACAGGCTGGCCGCAAGGCGCTTCTGAGCGAACCACGCCTTTTCATGGACGGACATACGCTTTTCCGCTAAGGAACGGCCACCGGCGGGCAAGCACTCGCCGCGATCACGCGTCCATGATCCGGGGTGACATGCAGGAAACCGAAACCCAACCGTTCCGCCGCCAGGTGTTCTTCATCAGCGGCTACGATCCGCGTGGCGCGCTCTTCCTGCACAAGAACTGCGTCACCGAGACCGACAAGTGGAGCGAGACCAGCGGCTATCCCGTCAAGACCGGTCCGCGCAAGAATATCGGCAAACTGGTTCGGCGCTGGGTGATTACCTCGGATATTCCGGGCGGTCCGGCCGAGACGAATTTCGATTTCCTGCAATGGGACGACATCATCCGCGCCCATTGGGACAAGCGTAACTGGCTGGTCTATCTCCAGGGAATCGGGGTGCTGTGGCGGCTTTTCCTAGATGGGGTCTTTACCCGTACGATCCGCGATTCCTGGCCGATTTCCACTGTGATGGTCGCACCTGCCGCGACCGCCATCCTGCATGGCCTCGGCGTGCTGCTGCCGTTGATCGGGCTCATCGGCCTTTATTTCTTCCCCGGCATCATCGGCAAGGTCATCGCGCTGGCGCTGATCGGCATCGGCGCCTATGCGTTCTGGTGGATCCGCAAGAACATGGATCGTTACCGGCCGGAATGGAACGGGCGGATCGGCGTGTTTGCCAACAAGATGGCGATCTCGCGCGATAGTGTGCCCGGTCTCGACGAACGGCTCAACCAGATGGCCGACCATATCGTGGCGTCGATCGAGGAGGGCAAGCCGGATGAGGCGCTGATCATCGGCCACAGTTTCGGCACCACGCTTGCCACCATCGTTGCCGCGCGCGTGCTGGAACGGCGGCCGGAATGGGGGGGCAAGGATTCCCCGCTCGGATTTGTCACGCTTGGCCAGACCCAATCGCTGCTGTCGTTCCGGAAGAAGCACGGCTGGTACCACGAGGAGCTGTCGCGCTTCGCGAAATTCCCGGATTTCAATTGGCTGGATTTCTCTTCGCCGCCGGATGGCGCCTGCTTCGCGCTGATCAACGTGCTGGATTTCCTGCCGAATCCGCCGAAGAGCATGCCGAAGATGCTGAACGCCCAGTTTCATAAGATCCACACCGAGGAGCATATGAACGAGGCGCGCTATTTCCGCATGCTGATGCATTTCTTCTATCTGCATGCCAATGGACATCCGCAGATCGGCACCGATCTCTACGATTTCGTGCTGCTGATTGCGGGAAATCAAAGCGCGCGTCAGCGCTACGCCGCAAGACAGTCTGGCAAGCCGTATTTCAAGAAGGAAAAGTGAGAATGAGCCGCCGCATCATCGGCCCGATGCCGGAGATCAGGAAGACGCGGCCCTCGCCGCTCACCCGCATCATCAAGGGGCGGCACTCCTCGCTCGACGTTCTCTTCGAGAAGAGCTATTCGATGAAGATGGGCGAATTCACCGGCGCCCGCCGCAGGTTCTATTTCCTCACGCAGCCGGATATCGTCAACCGCATCCTCGGCGAGGACGTGGCGCTCTACCCCAAGAGCGACCTGATGGGGACGATCCTCTACCAGATCCTCGGCAACGGCGTGTTCGTCTCGAACGGCGAGGTGTGGAAGCGCCAGCGCCGGATGATGAACCCGGCCTTCGAATTCGCCCGCATCTCTGAAGTCTTCCCGCTGATGATGCAGGCGGCCGAAGACATGAAAAAGCGGCTCGATGCGGTCGCCGACGGCCGCGAGGTCTCGATCGATTTCGAGATGACGCATGTGACGGCCGATATCATCTTCCGGACAATCTTCTCCGAGCCGATCCCGCCCGAGGACGCGGAGTCGATCTTCACCGCCTTCAACAACTACCAGGAACTCGCCTATATCCACGGTGTGTGGAACATGGCGGGCTTGCCCCAGGCGCTCTCCATTCCAAGGCTGCGCGCTATCCGCCATGCACGCAACATCAGGGGCCCGCTGGCGCGAATGGTGCGCAAGCGCTTCGAACTGCTGGAGACCAACCCCGAGACCAGGCCGCAGGATATCCTGCAGTCGCTGATCGAGGCACGCGATGGCGACGGTTCGAAATTCACCGAGAAGGAACTGATCGACCAGATCGCGGTGATGTTCCTCGCCGGTCATGAGACATCGGCGAGCGCGCTGTCCTGGGCGCTCTACCTGATCGCCAGTGACCGCGATGTGCAGGACCGCATGCATGCCGAGACCGAACTCGCCTTCGGGCAGGAAGGCGGGCTGCAACCCCGCCACTTCAAGTTCCTCAAGCTGACGCGCGATGTGTTCCGCGAGACGCTTCGGCTCTATCCGCCCGTTTCCTTCGTGCCGCGCGACATCACCGTGCCCGAGACGATGCGCGACAAGAAGCTGAAGAAGGGCTCGGCGATCTTCATCTCGCTCTGGCTGCTGCACCGTCATCGCGAGATCTGGAAGAACCCGGACATGTTCGATCCCGACCGCTTTTCGCGCGATGACGAGAAGGATGCGATCCGCTCGGCCTACATGCCCTTCAGCCAGGGGCCGCGCGTCTGCCTCGGTGCATCCTTCGCGCTCCAGGAGGCTGCGATCATCCTGGCGATGATCATGCGGCATTACGATATCCAACCCGTCGAGGGCCACGTGCCGCGCCCGGTCGCGCGGTTGACGCTCAGGTCCGAAAACGGAATTCGGCTAAGACTAACAAAACGCTCGTGAAAATATTTTCGGCGCCTGCCATCCCCGCCCTTTTGGGCGGTGGGATAATGGCGCGTCGATTATATCAAAGGAGCAATTTCATGCCTGACAGATTTCAGAATTCCTCACCTTCGCTTTCCGGCCCCGCCGCGCACGGATTTGCCGTGACGCCAAACGATACGAACGTGCTGTCCGAGACGACGCGGGCGCTCTATGTCGGTTCGGCCGGCACCCTTGCCATCGTCATGGCGTCGGGCGCGAGCGTCACCTTCATCGGTGTCGCCTCGGGCACGGTGCTGCCCGTGCGCACGACCAAGGTCATGGCCACGGGGACGAGTGCCACGGATATTCTGGGGCTCGTCTGATGCTGGGAACCGGATTGGACATCATGCTTGCCGGCCAGAAGGCCTGGTGGCAGGCGCCGGCCCGTGCGGCGACCGAGGAGGGCACCGGCATATCCCGGCTGCCGGCGTCGATCGCCTCGTTCCGGCTGGGACGCTACGCCGTTACCAACCGGGAGGCCGCGTCGATCGCGGCCGCCTCCGCGGATGCGCTGACCCAGATGCAGGCCGTGGGTTTCTCCGGCCTCTTCAGCTTCACCCGTGCGAGCAATGCCAGTTTCATCGACGCGGGCGGTAACTTGCAGATCGCTGCATCCGATGTGCCGCGCTTCGACCATACCAATGGCAAACGGCAGCTTCTTCTCGAAGGCGCTTCGGCCAACGCCGTTCTGGCTTCGGAGATGACCGGCTTTACCGCAGGCCGGCGCTATCACGATGGCATCGGCAATGTCGGCGTCCTGCCCACAGGCATGTCGGTGAACTTCGGCGGCGCCAACACCGGCTACGTAGATCTCATCTCGGTGATCACCGACAGCAGGGGGCGGAAGCGTCTAAGGCTCGAATTCAACATCGCCAATGCCACCGGCTCCACGCAGTTTCCCCGGTTTCGCTTTGCCGAGGTTGCGGGCGTGGCGGGCGAACTCTGGTCGGCATCCGTCTTCGTGGCGGTCATATCGTCAAGTCACACGGTAAGCATGCTGACCGAGGCACAAACGCCTACAGGCAGCATGCAGAGCGCCAACCTGGTCACTGGTGACAATACCATCATGCTGAATGGTGGTGTTTTTCCATCCGGCGGCCAGACCATGGTGCGATCGCAATTCGGCGTTTCGCTGCCGACCGGGCAGACCTGGACTGCCGTGATCGATGTCGCCTGCCCACAGCTCGAAAAATCGCCCCGCTGCACGAGCTACATTCCGACGACAGGCACTGCCGCAACGCGTGCCGCCGACAATTGCCAGTTCGGTCCAAAGGCGCTGGCGTTGATCGGCAGAACGGCGGTGGGCATCGTCCTCAAGGGCGAGGCGATCTGGGGTCCATCGGGCAATTTCGTCGGCTGCGCAAGTTCCCGCATCGTCGGCCTCAACACCGCGCAGACGCAGATTTCGCTGGGCAATGCATCGGCCATACAGGTCGGCTCCGCCGTGACGGCGCCGTTGCCGGCTTTCGGCACGGCGGTCGGCTGGGATGGCGCCGGCAAGGCGGGATCCTATAACGGCGCTGCCATCGCGACTTCGGCGACGCCGCATGACGCGACATTCACCTCGGCTTTTCTCGGTCGGGGTTCAGGTTTCGCCAACGGATGGTACGACGAATTCGTCCTCTATCCATTCCGGCCATCGGGCGCGTCGCTGGTCGCGAAAGCTGTTGCGTTCGTCTAACCATCTGTTCCGGCGGGTTTGTCCCGCCGGCTCTATCTCTGGATCATCTGGTAGATGTGCAGGCCGGCGGCACGTTGCGGGATTTCCTCGAGATAACCCGGCACGTCGCCCTTGCCGAGTTGCGCCAGAAAGCCATCCGGGTATTTCGTCTTCATCAGGTCGACCAGCGGATCGTCGTTGCAGAACAGGACGTAGCCAACGCCCTGCGCCTCCATCATCGGCAGCGCGTCCTGCGGCTTGGCCATGGCGATTTTCAGCGTGGCGATCATGCCGGCCTGGTTGCGATGATAGTTGGCGGCCAGCACCGAATGCGGCGTGAAGCGCAGCAGGGCGGGGCCTGTATTGAAGCCCGCGAGGATCCGCCCGGCGGGCATCCTGGCGAAGTCGGCGACGCGCTTTTCGGTAACGCAGGCTTCGGCATCCGGGTCCTCGGCATCCCTGTTTGCGGGCACGCCGGCTATGGCGTCGCCTGCCTTGAAAGCCGCCATCCCGCCCATCGTCCAGACCGCGGGCACGCTGAGCAATGCCGCCATGACGAAGGCGAGCGCCGCGCGGCTATCCTTCTGCCGGCTCACATAGAGCGCACGAAGATCGGCGATCAGCGCCGAAAGCGGAATGAATGCCAGGAAATTCGCAAACATCATGCCGCGCACCTGCAGCGCGCTGACGACCCAGCTGATCCCGATCAGCGCGAGAAGGATAGCATGGGCAATCGTCTGTTCGCGGCGCATGATGCGCATGAAGCAGACCGCGAGCGCGAGCAGGCCGACGGCATAGAAACCGCCGATATCCTCCGGGCTGTGCTGCATCTCGGCGACAATCGACTGGGCTTCCTTGATCGTGCTGAGCCACATCGACTTGAGCAGCGGATCGAGATTGTTGAGCGGATTTTGCAGGCATTCGGGTGCAACGAGGATCGCGGTCGCGAGAACCAGGATGCCGGCAAGCACCAGCGCCGTGAAGCGGATGTGGATCGGCTTGTCCGTCAGGACGAATGCCGATGCGGCCAGCGCCGCGCCGCCAACGGTGGCGAGCGACAGATAGCCGAGTGACAGCGTATCGCAGGTGACCGAACCGTAGTGGCCTAAAGGTGTCGTGCCGAAGAAGATCGCGCCCGTGGCCGCCGCAAAGGCGAGCCCGAAGCCGATCGCGGCCCTGCGGTAGCGTTCGCTGTCGATGGCCCAGAGCACCGCGACCACGATGGCCGAGACCGCGACGAGCGGCGTGGTTTCGGCACCGATGGCCAGCGCCAGTCCGCCCGCAACGGCGGCGGCTGCGAAATTCGAGGCGCGCGCCAGCGGGTCGATCAGCATGGCGGTCATGAAGGCAGCGAGAACCAGCTGGACATTGTGATGATCGATGGCGCCGGGCCGGAAGCGCACGATCGCGGCGAGGAACACGACCGACAGGAGGAGGCCGATGACCATGCCGCCTTTGCCGCCAAGGCGATAGCTGGCAAGGCCGATCGAGGCGAGAAGCGGAACGACCAGCAGCAGCGGCCATGTGGCGACTGCCGCGACTTCAGCCTGATGCGGTGAAAGGAACGGGGCGTAAAGGGAGACCAGCGTCGCGATCGGCCAGTCGATCAGCCGCGACCAGTGCATCAGCGTGCCGCCATCCGGCCCGAGCCGGTACTGTGTCAGATCGAACCAGCCCTGGCCACCGAGATAGTCCCGCACCTCGACGAGCCGCATGGCATCGTCCGGATCCATGCCGACATAATCCTTGGCCTTGAGGAACCACAGGGCGAGCTGGAACGCGATGATCGCCAGGCTGAACAGCAGGATCATCAGGGAAAAGCGGCCGTAGCTTACCTGGTCATTGAGGTCCGGCCTGCGCCAGGCGACGAGATAGGTGGGTCCGGCTATCGGTTTGCCGCGGTCAGTCGCCATTTCAAAGCCCAAAAGAGGAATATTCGCCGAGTCCGAAACCTAAACTTAACCTCCTCAAGAAATAGTAAAGCCGAGGAGAACCGCGCGGGCCTCGCGCATAAGGGTCAGGACAGATTCTCCTGACCCTAGAGATCGGATAGAGATGACCGAGAGCCACCAGATCGCCGTGCTCATTCCCTGCTACAACGAATCGCTGACCATCGGCGAGGTCGTGATGGGCTTCCGGCGTGCGCTGCCCACGGCGCGCATCTATGTCTACGACAACAATTCCCGCGACGACACCGCGATGCGCGCGGCATTGGCGGGCGCAACCGTGTTCCGCGAATCCCGCCAGGGCAAGGGCAACGTCGTGCGGCGGATGTTCGCCGACATCGAGGCCGACATCTATCTGATGGCCGATGGCGACGGCACCTATTCGCCGGAGGACGCCGAGAACCTCATCAACACGCTGCTGACCGAGCGCGTCGACATGGTGGTGGGCACGCGCCGCCACGTGACGGTCGATGCCGGCCGCAAGGGCCATGCCTTCGGCAACAAGATTTTCAACCGGCTCTATCGCTCGATCTTCGGCCGCGATTTCACCGATATCTTCTCGGGCTACCGGGCCTTCTCGCGCCGCTTCGTCAAGAGTTTCCCCGCCATCTCGGATGGCTTCGAAATCGAGACCGAAATGTCGGTGCATGCCTCACGATTGAGGTTGCCCGTCTGTGAACTGGAACTCGACTACGGCCGGCGGCCCGAGGGCTCGCATTCCAAGCTCTCCAGCGTCAACGACGGCGCGAAGATTCTCTGGATGTTCGCGATGCTGATGAAGATGACGCGGCCATTCTCCTTCTTCCTGATTTTCGCGGCGGCCCTGTTCGCCGGCGGCGTCACGCTCTCTGTCCCGGTGCTCTACGAGTTCTTCACGACGGGGCTTGTCACGCGCATGCCGACATGGGTGCTGGCCGTGACCATGGTCGCCATGTCGTTCGGCATCTTCATGGCCGGGCTGATCCTCGATTCCGTGGCGCGGGCGCGGGTCGAGCAGCTTCGCCTGCAATATCTCGCCATTCCGTCGATCTTCGCGGCGGCGCATTCGGCATTTTCGTTCAAGCGCGAAAAGGGCGATGGCACGCCCGCAAAGAAAAAAGCCGCCTGACGGTCTCTTAAGGAAAATCCCATGAACCGGGAAATGACCAACCGCATTCGTTTCGTGATCGAGGACATCCTGCCGCCGGTGGTACGGGATTCCCAGATCTTCCGGCATGCCGCCAAGCTCGCCTGGGGCGAGCATATCGATCATCTGGCCCGTTTCCGCGAGCGCGCGCCGTTCCTGACCGATGAAGAATATGCCGACCTCTACCGCAAGCATCCGCGCGTGCATGAAGGAACCGACAATTCCGAAGCCTGCATCAAGCGCATCATCGAGTCGATCGAAGGCGACAGCGTCGTCGATGTCGGCTGCGGAACCGGCGCGGTTCTGTCCCGGATCAAGGCGTCGCGATCCTTCGAGCGCCTGACCGGCGTCGACTTCGTCATCGACGATGCATCGAAGCTCGAAGGCATCGGCTATGTCGCCGCCAAGGTGGAAGAACTGCCATTCGCCGACGGCGAGTTCGATACCGTGATCTGCACCCATGTCATCGAGCACGTGCTGGAATATCACAAGGCGATCGCCGAACTGCGGCGCGTCGCAAAAAAGCGCCTGATCATCGTGGTGCCGCGCGAGCGGGAATCGCGCTACGCCTTCAATCCGCATTTCAACTTTTTTCCCTATGTGCATTCCTTCCTGCGCGCGATGCATCCGGTGCCGCCGGTCTATGCCTGCGTCGATGTCGGCCGCGATATTTTTTATTCGGAAGACAGGGCGTAGAATCCGATGTTCAGCCTTCCGGTCCCGATCTGGATTGGCCTTCTCGGAACGCCGTTCCTGATCGCGGCGGGCCAGGTTCTGTTCAAACTGACGAGCGCGACCACCGGCGGGCTGAATGCCAACGGTCTGGCGGGCCTGCTGCTCAATCCGCTATTCATTGCGGCGCTGGCGCTTTATGCCTTTGGCACCATCGTGTGGATATTCGTGCTTAAGCAGGTGCCGCTGACGATCGCCTATTCGTTCATGGGCCTGACATTCTGCTTCGTGCCGCTGCTGGCACAGCTTTTCCTCGGCGAGGCGCTGACCCTTCGCTATTTCCTCGGCGTGGCGCTGATCATCGGCGGGATGGTCGCTATAAATAGTTAGCCGGATTCAGCCCTCGAAATGCCGCTTCGTCTCCTCGTCAGCCGGGAAGAAGGATTCGATCAGCACGCCCTGAACCAGCGCATCCTGCACCGAGCCGAAGCTGGTCAGCGTCGTGATCCAGTTGAAACGCTTGGCGCCGATTTTCATTTCGATCGGCAGCACCGGCAGCCGTTCGGATTCCGGGAAAGCCTCAAGCGCTGCGACGATCTCGGGAAGCTTTGCCAGCCGTTCCAGCCGTTTCGATAGAGCCGAGCGCGGTCCCTGCAGCCAGGCCTCGCCCCGAATGCGATGGACAAGATCGGCCGCCGACCGCTCCCAGTTGACGATGATGTCCTTGAGCGGCGTCGGCCCGAGATAGGCATCGAGGAAATTGTCGCCGAGTGAGACCGCGACACCCGCCATGCCGGCAAGGCTGACGAAGGCATTGTTCGCCGCCAGCATGTTGTATTCATGATCGAAGACGACGCCCGGATAAGGATCGTGCCGGCCGAGGATCAGCCTGATCGCTTCGGCGACGGGTGAGGGGAGGTTGTCGAGCGCCTGCGCCGGCTTGGTGCCGAAACGGGGACGGAAACCGGCGGCCGAGAACATCATGCCCTGTTCGCGCGCCGGGATATCAAGCACCGAGGAGAGCCTGAGGATCATGCCCTCCGTGGGCCGCGAGCGCCCGGTTTCGAGAAACGACAGGTGGCGCGAGGAAATGCCGGCCTCCGTCGCCAGGTCCAACTGGCTCATCCGCCTGTGGCCGCGCCATTCCTTCAATTGTTCGCCGAACTGCATGTCATGCCTCCATGATTCCTGGCGGCATAAGACAGCAAGCGTGGCATCATTTCCATTACCTCAGAGGTAATTGGTTTCATTCCCTGTTTTGTCGAGGATGGTTGCGTCAACAACGAAAGGAACACACCATGCTCGACCTCATCAAGCGCAATCTCCTGAAATGCACACTCCTTGTCGATGGCGTCGTCTGCGTCGCCGCTGGCACTGCCTTCCTCACATTCTCCGCGCTGGTGGCCGAGCTGGTCGGACCGGCCTTTACGGCGGAGGTCGTGATCGGGCTCGGTGCCTTTCTGCTGCTCTGGGGACTCTTTCATCTAGGGATGGGCAGCCGGGCAGAGGCACCGGCGGCGGGCGTCAAGGTGGCAATCATCGGCGATGCGATCTGGGTCGCGGGTAGTGCGGCGATCCTGTTCATCGACTGGCAGGGGCTGACCGCGCTTGGCGCCGCGTTCATCGCGGTGATGGCTATCGCGGTTGCCGATATCATGCTGCTGAAGGTGATCGGGCTGGGCCGGCGCGGCCGGACGGCGATGGTGTGAAAGCGAAAAGACCCCGCCCCAAACCCCTCCCCACAAGGGGGAGGGGCTTACGCTGTTGCGCCGACTTCGACACAAATCACCGAATACGCAAGCTGCCGCGATGCGTGGGGCGCCGAGGGCACCGCGAGTTGGCCCCTCCCCCTTGTGGGGCGGGGTTCGGGGCGGGGTCTTCATTGCTATTTTCTGCGTCAGCCTCAAACCGTCTCCCACCCATCCTTCTCCGATGCCCGATAGATCGCATCGATGAATTTCTGGTTGTTCTTCGAGCTCTCCAGCGTCACCACTTCTTCCTTCTCGCCCAGTGCCGCACGGGTGAAGGCCTCGGCTTCGAGCTTGTACTGGCGGCAATCCTGGAAGCGGAAGTGGCGGGATTCGGAATGGTTCTGGGTGGTGAGTTCCAGTTCCTCGGCGCCGTAGCGGTTGGCGTTGAAGGGGGATTTCACCTCGATGAAGCCCTTGTCGCCATGGAACACCATGACCTGCCGGGCCGCGAGCTGGGTCGAGATGTAGAAAGACAATTCGAAATCGCCGAAATCGGCCCGCACCGAGGAATAGATATCTGTGCCGAATTCCTTGTCCCGCTCCGTCGTCGCCTGCACCCGTTGCGGCTCCTTGCCGGTGACGAAGCGTGTGGAGATGGTCGGATAGACACCGATATCCGGCAGGCCGCCGCCGCCGAGCGACGGGATGTTACGCATGTTGCCGGGGTCTTTGTTGAAATAGGTGAAGGCACCCTGCACATGTTTCAGCGTGCCGATCGCGCCTTCCTGCAAGAGCGAGCGCACCTTCCGCCAGACCGGCGAATAGGTGACCATATAGGCCTCGGTCACCAGAACCTTGTTGCGGTCGCGCGCGGCGATCAGCTGGTCGATCTCATCGGCATGGAGCGCGATCGGCTTTTCGCAGAGCACATGCTTGCCGGCATCGGCCGCCTTGATCGTCCATTCGACATGCTGCGAGGTCGGCAGGGGGATATAGACGGCGTCGATCTTGTCCGATGCCAGCATTTCCTCGTAGGAACCGAAGGCGTGCGGTGCGGAGAAGCGATCGGCCATGGCGCGCGCCTTGGCAAGGTCGCGGCTGGCGATGGCGCTGACGACGCAATTCTCGGCATCCTGGATGGCCGGAATGACCTGCTCATGGCCGATGCGCGCGGTCGAAATGATCCCGAAACGTAGCATGTTTTTCTCCCGATCTTTGATTTGCCGGCACCATATTTGCAAGCCGGAACCAAGGCAATCGGGAAACGACGGACGTACCTCCGGCGGTGGCTTGTAAATCCGGACCGGTAAAGGCTAAACCGGATCATCATGATGGAGGACGGTATGGCATTGGTGATCCGGGACGTGGCTGCGGGAGACGAAAAGGCGTGGCGTGCGCTTTGGGCGGGTTATCTCGCCTTCTATAAGGTGGATGTTCCGGCCGAGGTCACCAATTTCACCTGGACACGCTTGCTCGATCCATCCTCGCCGATGGCGATGCGGGTTGCCGAGCAGGACGGCGAACTGGCCGGCTTCGCGATCCATCTCACCCATCCCTCGACATGGGTGATGAACAACGATTGCTATCTCGAGGATCTCTATCTCGATGACCGGTTTCGCGGCGCCGGCATCGGACGCGCGTTGCTCGACGACCTCGTGGCGCTCTGTGAGAAGAATGGCTGGTCGCGGCTCTACTGGCATACCGATGAGGGCAATGTCCGGGCGCGCAAGCTCTATGATTCCTATGTGAAGCCGGACGGGCATGTCAGGTACAGGATGAAGTTTGCGGGCCGCAAGTAGCACGTCTTAAGTTTGGGTTAAGGCCGCCGATCTACTGTCGGCGCCATGGCAAACACAATGACAGTCCTGCTGGTCGGCGCCGGTCTCAGCCTCGGTGGCATTTGGCTCTACGGCGATCGATCCCGAGATGTCGAGAATGTCTCGCTTCGCCCCGAGCCGGTTCCTCTTGTCATGTCGCAACGGCCCTATCCGCTTTGCTCCAGGACAACGCGGCGCAATTGCGTGGTCGATGGCGATACATTCTACACGGCCAAGGACAAGATCCGCATAGCGGATATCGATGCGCCCGAGACGCATCCGCCGCGTTGCGCCGAAGAGGCCGATCTCGGCGACCGTGCGACCAACCGGCTCTCGGAACTCCTGAGCGCCGGCGCCTTCGAACTCGTCAGCGCCGGGCGTGATGAGGACAGATACGGCCGCAAGCTCCGCGTCGTCATGCGCGATGGTCGCTCGATCGGCGATATCCTGGTGAGCGAGGGCATCGCCCGCACCTGGACCGGACGCCGCCAGCCATGGTGCACCGAAAACGACGGATCATTCGGCTGAAATCCACCGCTGCGCCTTGCAAGCTGTTCCGGGCGGTTCTATCTCATGGTTTCCCTTTCTCTTGACCCGGCGCCTGCTTGCCAGCCCGCCCGGTCCGGCAATCCGCTATCTCGAAAGGATATTTCCATGAAGAAGCGCAAACTCGGACGAGAACTCGAAGTCTCCGCCATCGGCCTCGGCTGCATGGGTTTCAGCCACGCCTATGGCGGCGCGGACAAGAAGGACGCGATTACAGCACTGCACCGCGCCGTGGAGATCGGCATTTCGTTTTTCGATACCGCCGAGGCCTATGGGCCGCTCACCAACGAAATTCTCGTCGGCAAGGCGTTGAAGCCGCTGCGCGACAAGGTGACGATCGCCACGAAATTCGGCTTTCGCTACGAGACGAAGGACGGCGTGACGAAACAGGCGGGCGGCACCGACAGTACCCCGAAGAACGTACGCGCCGTGGCCGAGGCTTCGCTGAAGCGGCTCGGTCTCGATGTCATCGATCTCTACTACCAACATCGCGTCGATCCCGATGTGCCGATCGAGGAAACGGTGGGCGCCATGGCCGATCTGGTGAAAGAGGGCAAGATACGCACGCTCGGCCTCTCCGAAGCCTCGTCCGCCACCATCCGCCGCGCGCATGCGGTTCATCCCATCGCCGCCGTGCAAAGCGAATATTCGCTCTGGACCCGCGATCCCGAGGAGAATGTGCTCGATACCTGCCGCGAACTCGGCATCGGCTTCGTGCCCTTCAGCCCGCTCGGGCGCGGCATGCTGACCGGCACGCTGAAGCCCGAAAATCTCGCCGAGGGCGATTTCCGCCTCGGCCTGCCGCGCTTCCAGGGCGAGAATTTCGACCGCAACGCCGCTCTCGCCGCCAAGATCGCCGACATGGCTGGGGATAAGGGCGTGACGGCAGCGCAGCTGTCGCTCGCCTGGGTCCTGCACCAGGGCGATTTCATCGTGCCGATCCCCGGCGCGCGAAAGATCCGCAATATCGAGGACAATGCCGCGGCGGTGGACATCGTGCTCACTGATGCGGAAGCGGATGCGCTGGGCGCACTGGTGTCGCCCGAGGCGGCGGCCGGTGCGCGCTATACCGAAGCGATGATGAAGATGACCAATCTCTGACGGAGCAGGCGCCGAACGACGCTTGTTCCCGCTTCTCCCCTTGGGGAGAAGATGCCCGAAGGGCTCAGGCGCAGCCTGTCGCGCCGGTGATGAGGGGTTGCGCGAAGCGCAAAGTGGATGGATGGGAACCCCTCATCCGGCGCTTTGCGCCACCTTCTCCCCAAGGGGAGAAGCGGGAGTTCGCTGCTGCCGGCGCGCGCTATAGCCTCTCAGAGACGGCTAGTTCAAAGGGGATTGCTTGCTCACGTCACTTGCCAACTCAGCCCCGCCGGTCTAACCCGGAATCGGGCAGCAAGGCGGGTTCGACACGTGGCAGGCAAAACTCCGAGGCATCTTCTCTTCGTCGATGTCGAGACGACGGGTCTCACCTATGACGACCGGGTGATCACGCTTGGTGCCGTCGAGCTGGACATCGAGGCGCTGCAGGATGGCGCCGATTGCACGAACACCGGTCATCTCATCTTCAATCCCGGCCGCAAGAGCAATCCATTCGCGGCTGCCGTGCATGGCTATGACGACTGGACGCTCACCTTCCAGCCGGATTTCTCCACCCATGCCGAAGAGATCATCGGGCCCTTCGAGCGTGCCGATAGCGTCATCGCCCACAATGCCGCCTTCGACGAGCGTTTCGTGCGCGGCGAATTCTCGCTTTGCGGCCACACGCTGGGGCCGGCACGCTTCGATTGCTCGATGCGGCGCTACAAGACGAAATACGGCCGCCCCGGCGGGCTCGACAAGGTGCTCGCCCATATGGGCCATCGCGGCCGCGGCAAGCAGCACGGCGCGCTGGAAGATGCCTGGCTCTGCATGCAGGTGTGGCTCTGGCTGCACGGCCTGCCGGTGCCCGAGGCACGGGACGATCTGCTGCATCCGCCGAGCAACTGGGTGGAGCCGGAGATGAAGCCGCTGCGGAATGCGCGGCGGGTGGGGTGGTAGAGCTTGGCGTTTGCTGACGCTTGTGTTACGTGTATTACATGTAGCACTAGGAGCGCAGAATGGCGACCGTCAGCATCCGTATCGACGACGACACCAAGAATCGCTGGAACAGCCTGGCCAAAATCCATGGCCTGAACCAGAGTGAGCTTTTCCGTCAGGCGATCATCGATAAGCTGGAAGAACTCGAGGACTTTTACGTCGTTCGGGAACGCCTCGCTAAGCCTTTCAAAGCCGTCTCTAACGATGACGTCTGGAAGGACCTAGGCATTGAAAATTGAGTGGCATCCGGAGGCGGTCAACGAACTCCGGAAGCTGGGCACGCCCGATCAGCGGCGCATCAAGAAGGTGCTTGATGGGCTAGCAGCACTCGATGATCCACGGCAGAAACTGGTACCCTATTCCAGCAACATGAAAGGTTTCTGGAAACTGCGCGTCGGCGACATCCGGCTGGTTTGCCAACTCTTTGAAACGGACGGAGGATTGGTGCTGGTCATAAGCGTCGCCCATCGAAGCGTTGCCTATGACCAGCGGCATCTCAAAAGAATCGAAGATCGCGGCGACTAACCCCGCAACACCCCACCCGTGGACTTCTCCACATTCGCAATAATCCGCTTGGTCAGCGCATCGAAATCCTCGTCGGTCAGCGTCCGTTCGGCCGGCTGGATCGAGACTTCGATGGCGATCGACTTCTTGTCTTCGCCGAGCGCGGCGCCCTCGAAGACGTCGAACACCGAGACACCCGTGATCAACTTGCGGTCGGCGCTGGTGGCGGCGCGGACGATCGAGCCGGCATCGACCTTGCGATCGACCACGAAGGCGAAGTCGCGCTTCACGGCCTGGAAGGGCGAGAGTTCCAGTACCGGCTTGGTGCGGGTCGCCTTCTTCTTTGGTTCCGGCAGCTTGTCGATGACAAGTTCGAAGCCGCAAAGCGCGCCCGAGACGTCGAGCGCTTCCAGCGTCTTCGGATGGAACTCACCGAAATGGCCGATGACCAGCTTCGGACCCATCTTGATCGTGCCGGAACGGCCGGGGTGATACCAGCTCGGTCCGCCCTGCTCGATCTGCAGGTTGGCGGTTGGGAAGCCGATAGCTTCGAGTACGGCCAGCGCATCGGCCTTGGCCTCGTAGACGTCGACCTGCCTGCCGCCGCCCTTGTCCTTGTTCGACCACAGCCGACCAGAGCCGTTGAGGGTCGCGGTGCCACGACGGATGCCGCCGGCGATGCGGCGCTGGCCGTCCGCCGTGTCGTCCTCATAGGTACCCGAGACCTCGAACAAAGCCACGTCGCCATGGCCCTTGTCGGCATTGCGTTGCGCGGCCGCCAGCAGGCCGGGCAGCAGCGAGGGCCGCATGTCGGACATATCCGACGCGATCGGGTTTTCGAGCTTGAGCGACGGCGAACCGCCACCGAAGAGGGCGGCATGCTCGGCCGGGATGAACGACCAAGTCACCGCTTCCAGCATGCCGCGCGCGGCGAGCGCCCGCTTGGCGAGCCGCGAACGGATCTGCAGCGTGGTCAGGATTTTCTGGTTCACGTCACCGAGGCGCGGCAGCGGCTGCGGGCCGATCTCGTTGATGCCGTGGATGCGCATCACTTCTTCCACGAGGTCGGCCTTCCCATCGACATCGGGGCGCCATGAGGGAACGTAGGCCGTCACTGTATCGCCAGTGCCTTGGGTTTTGAAGCCAAGACGATTGAGGATCGACCGCGACTCGTCCTTCGCGATCTCAAGCCCGGTCAGGCGCTTGACCTCGGAGAACGGGAAGGTCACGGCCTTCGGGGTGTAGCCTTCGTAGCCGACGACATCTGTTTTGGCTGGCGTGCCGCCGCAAAGCTCCAGCACCAGTTCGGTCGCGCGTTCGAGGCCCGGCACCATATATTCCGGATCGACGCCGCGCTCGAAGCGGTAGCGCGCATCGGTGATGATGCCATGTTCGCGGCCGGTGCGGGCGACGTTGAGCGGGTTCCACAGCGCCGATTCGATCAGCACGTCCACTGTGTTCTCGTCGCAGCCGGAATGCTCGCCGCCCATGATGCCTCCGATCGATTCGACACCATTCTCATCAGCGATAACAACGTTAGCCGGCGAAAGACTGTATTCGCGGCCATCGAGCGCCAGTACCTTTTCGCCTTCCTTCGCATGGCGGACGGTGAGATTGCCCTTGACCTTGGCGGCGTCGAACACATGCAGCGGCCGGCCCTGGTCGAAGGTCAGGTAGTTGGTGACATCGACGAGCGCGTTGATGGGTCGCAAGCCGATGGCGCGCAGACGCTTCTGCATCCAGGCCGGGCTTGGGCCGTTCTTGACGCCGCGCACGAGGCGGAGCGCGAAGCCGGGGCAAAGTGCCTTGTCGTCGCCAGCGAAATCGAGCGCCACCTTGACCGGCGTCTCGCCCTCGACCTTGAAGGACGGGGCCGGACGGGTCTTGAGCGTGCCCATGCCGGAAGCCGCGAGATCGCGGGCGATGCCATAGATCGAGGTGCAATCGGGACGGTTCGGCGTCAGGTTGATCTCGATCATCGGATCGTCGATGCCGTAATACTTGGCGAAGGATGTGCCGACGGGCGCATCCTCGGGGAGGTCGATGATGCCGTCATGGCTGTCGGAGATTTCGAGTTCCTTCTCCGAGCACATCATGCCGCGGCTCTCCACGCCACGGATATTGCCGACGCCGAGTGTGACATCGATGCCAGGCACATAGACGCCCGGAGCGGCAAATGCACCGACAAGGCCCGCACGCGCATTCGGCGCGCCGCAGACGACCTGCACGGGCGCACCCGAGCCGATATCGACCGAGAGCACCTTGAGCTTGTCGGCCTGCGGATGCTTCTCCGCTGTCAGCACCTTGGCGATGACGAAGGGCGCGAAGCCCTTCTTGTCGTCAACGCTTTCGACTTCAAGGCCAATCAGCGTCAGCCGCTCGCAGATTTGCTCGAGCGTCGCGTCGGTTTCGAGATGATCCTTCAACCAGGACAGTGTGAATTTCATGTCTCTATCTCCTTCGCCCGATCACGCGCTCAAGCCGCCGAACAGCGTCGGCATGTCGAGGGGGCGGAAGCCGTAATGGTTCATCCAGCGCACGTCGGCGTTGAAGAAGTCGCGGAGGTCGGGCATGCCGTATTTCAGCATGGCGATGCGGTCGAGCCCCATGCCCCAGGCGAAGCCCTGGTAGACATCCGGATCGAGCCCGCCGGCGCGCAGAACGTTCGGGTGAACCATGCCGCAGCCGAGGATCTCCATCCAGTCGTTGCCTTCGCCGAACTTGATAACGTCGCCCGAGCGGTCGCACTGGATATCGACCTCGACCGAGGGCTCGGTGAAGGGGAAGAAGGACGGGCGGAAACGCATGTTGACCGAAGGCACTTCGAAGAAGGCCTTGCAGAATTCCTCCAGCACCCAGCGCATGTTGGCGACATTGGCCGACTTGTCGATGACGAGGCCTTCGACCTGGTGGAACATCGGCGAATGGGTGGCGTCCGAATCCTGGCGGTAGGTCTTGCCGGGAATGATGATGCGGATCGGCGGCTGCTGCGCCTCCATGGTGCGTATCTGCACTGGCGACGTATGCGTGCGCAGCACCTTGCGCTCGCCATTGGCGTCGGGCGGCAGGAAGAAGGTGTCGTGCATCTCGCGCGCCGGGTGGCCGAGCGGGAAATTGAGCGCCGTGAAATTATAATAGTCGGTCTCGATATCCGGCCCCTCCGCGATCGAGAACCCCATGTCGCCGAAGATCGCAGTGATCTCGTCAATTATTTGCGTGATCGGGTGGATGCGGCCGCGTTCGGCGGGGGAGGAGCGAACCGGCAGCGTCACATCGACGGTCTCGCGGGCGAGGCGTTCGTTGATCGCCTTGTCCCTGAGCGACGACTTGGCCGTGCCGATCTGCTCGGTCACCTCTGATTTGAGCTGGTTGATCGCAGCACCGCGCGTCTGGCGCTCCTCAGCGCTCATGCTGCCGAGCGTCTTGAGGAGTTCGGAGATCGAACCCTTCTTGCCCAGCGCATTGACGCGGACATTTTCGATCGCCGCCTCGTCTGACGCGGTGGCGATTTCCGCCAATATGGATGATTTCAACTGATCGAGGTCGGACATTTCTTCGCCCATGAATGGAATGGCTGGATAAGGTGGGGGCTGGACAAGAAAAAACCCGCGCTAGCCCTGCCAGCGCGGGTTTCCCAATATGAAAATAGAATTTGGGAAGCGCTGGCTTACTTGACCGCGCTTTCAAACTCGTTGGTGGTGCCTGCGTCCTTGAGGTAGGACAGCGCCTTCTTGGAGGCGGCGACGAGCGAACCGAAGGCTTCCGGCTGGCTGATCGCCATTTCGGACATAACCTTGCGATCGACTTCGATGCCGGCCTTGGTCAGGCCGTCGATGAAGCGGCCATAGGACAGGCCATGCTCGCGGACGGCGGCATTGATGCGCTGGATCCAGAGGGCGCGGAAATTCCGCTTCTTGACCTTGCGGTCGCGCGTTGCGTACTGCATCGAGCGATCGACGGCAGCCTTTGCAGCGCGGATGGTGTTTTTGCGACGGCCGTAAAAGCCCTTGGCGGCCTTCAAAACCTTCTTATGCTTGGCGCTCGAGGTAACGCCTCTTTTTACACGTGACATGTCATGATCTCCTTAAACAACAAATATGCGCTGGTCTCAGAGACCGTTGGGCAAGTAATTCTTGATCACCTTACGGCCATCGGGTTCAGCCAGAACCATGGTGCCGCGGGCGTTGCGAATGAACTTGTTGCTGCGCTTGATCATTCCATGGCGCTTGCCGGCAGCTGCCGACAGAACCTTGCCGGTGGCGGTGATCTTGAACCGCTTCTTGGCAGACGACTTCGTCTTCATCTTGGGCATTTTGCTACTCCATTGTTCTGGTTTTTGAGAAACGAGCCGATGAAGCCCATTTCAAGCATAAAGAACGGCCACGGCATGCCCTGCCGGACCGTTCGGACGGGCGGTGTATAACCGGGGTGGGGGAAAAGCGCAACGGGGTGGGTGGAGATTCTTTCGCACAGGATTTGCCCCTCATCTCCGGCGCGACATGCTGCGCCTGCCTGCCGGCATCTTCTCCCCGCAAGCGGGGAGAAGGGACTCGTGGCAACGCCTACGCCTCCAGCGTCCCCTCTCCCCGTCCTTCACGGGGAGAGGGCTAGGGTGAGGGGCTCTTTCTTACGAACATCGAAGGCAGTATCAACGACAACCCCGTCCCCAGGAGCGCCGAGACGATCATCAACAGATGTGTGTTGATGCTGGCCTTGGCGAGCAATTCCAGCGTCGCCGCATCCCGCGCCGAACCAAACGCCGCCGCGCCCGCCCCGATGCCGGCCGGATAGGTGCCGACACCCGCCGGCGCGTGGACCGGGAGCACGGAGGATAGCTCGCCGCCCAGTGCCCCGCCGAACGTCGCCGCCACGGGCAGCACGCCCATCAGCCCAAGCACCCAGGCGAGCACCAGCACCTTGACGCCCCAGTTGAGCACCGTGAGCATCCAGGCACGGGTGAAGGCGGAGACATTACGCGGCAGGCCGTCGTCGATCTCGTCCACCAGTGTCGCAAGCCGCTCCGGCAGACGTTGGCGCATGGCCACGATCAAACGGCTCTTGAGCGGGAAGAGGATGAGTGGAAGGAGGAGGAAGACTGCCCAGAATGCCGCGACGAGATAAGTCCGGCTGGCACTGGCGATCAATCCAAGCCCGGCCGCCGCCAGCAGCGCATGCAGGTCGAGCAGCCTCAGCACCAGCAGCGCCGAAGTGCCATGCGCCAGCGGCACGCCGAATTCAGAGCGCATCAACAGCGGAAAGCTCGTCTCGCCGGTCCGGAACGGCAGCATGATATTGAGCAGGTTATGTACCTGCGTGACGCGGAAAAGCTTGAGGAATTGCCCTGATGTCTCGCGCGGAAAGTAATCCTGCATGCGATGGGTGCGGATGAAATAGGTGCCGACGAGTAACGTCAGCGCCAACAGGATGGTCCAGATGCCCACGGCCTGCCAGCCGGCAAGGATTGTGCTCCAGCCGAAGAACCATTCAATGAAGATGGCATAAAGTGCGACCACCGCGATGGTCAGCAGCGTGATCCTGTTGCGGAGGAGCCAGTCGCGCGCTGTCATGAAGGATATGAGCCTCCAAGCAGCTCAGCGAGATTGAAGCGCGACTGTGCGGCCTGCTCTCTCTTCTCCCCTTGGGGAGAAGGTGGCCGAAGGCCGGATGAGGGGTTGCGCGAAGCGCTCATGAATAGATGAGAACCCCTCATCGCCTCGCATGCGCTCGGCACTTCTCCCCAAGGGGAGAAGAGGGTGCAAAGTCGATTCCGCCGAGCCAGAACGGTGGCGCCTTCTCGATATATCAATCGCGTTTTCCGCCCCGATTGCTTTGATCCGGCGCCTGCTATAACAGAAGGCCCGACTAAAACCAGCCATTCCGGAGTGCCGCGACGTGCTGCAAAACCAATCCGCCTTCGAGGTGATCCCCGATATGGCGGGCGAAATCGAACTTTCCGTGCTCATTCCGGTCTGCAATGAAGAAGAGAGCATCGCGCCGCTTTTCGAGCGCATCTGCGATGCCCTGAAGGACTTCGGCAAGCCGTGGGAACTTGTCATTGTCGATGATGGTTCGACCGATGGCACGCTTCACAACGTCCGCAAGGAATATGCCCGGCCCGGTCTCGATCTCCGGATCATCGAGTTCCAGCGCAATTTCGGCAAGGCGGCGGGCCTGCAAGCCGGCATCGACGCCGCGCGGGGCCGGCTGCTGGTGACCCTCGACGGCGACCTTCAGAACGATCCGTATGACATTCCGAAGATGGTCGCCGTGCTCGAGGAGCGCGATCTCGATTTGCTCTGCGGCTGGCGCAAGGCGCGGCAGGACGGTTTGTGGCTGCGGCTGATTCCGTCCTATTTCGCCAACCGCCTGATCCGCAAGATCACCGGCGTGCACATCCATGATTACGGCTGCGGGCTGAAGCTCTACCGGACGCAGATATTGAAGCAGATTCGCATTCTCGGCGGCATGCATCGCTTTATCCCGGCGTGGATCGCCAGCGTCGTGCCGACCTCGCGGATCGGCGAGATGGTGGTCAATCATTATCCGCGCCAGTTCGGCGAATCGAAATATGGCATCTCGCGCACCTTCCGGGTGTTTCTCGACCTGCTCTCGGTGCTGTTCTTCATGCGCTTCCGCCAGCGGCCGGCACAGTTCTTCGGCTCGATCGGCCTGTTCTTCGGCGGCATCAGCGGGCTGATGTTCGTCTATCTCGCCTGCGTGAAATTCGTGTTCGGCCAGGACATCGGCACGCGGCCGATGTTCATCACCGCCGTCATGCTGTTCATCGCCTCGGTGCAGATGATCACGACCGGCATCCTCGCCGAAATGCTGGCACGCACGCAGAGCACGGATGTGAACTACGTCGTGCGCAAGACTTATGATCGGGAAGACTGATGATCGCGAGGATGATGCGCGATAGCGGCACGCTCTATCTGCTGCTTGCGATTTATTTCGCCGTCAATGTCGCGCTGAGGCTGGCGCTGCCCAATTCGCTGGAGCTCGACGAGGGCCAGCAACTGTTTCTCGCGCAATGGCTGGCCGTGGGCTACGACACCCAGCCGCCTTTCTATAACTGGCTGCAATATGGCGTGGTGCAGGTGCTGGGCGATACGGTTCTGGCGCTCAGCCTGCTCAAGAACCTCATGCTCTTCTGCTGTTATGTATTGGTAGGAGCGGCGGCACATCTGGTGATCCGCAACAAGGCCCTGGCGATCATCGCCGTGCTGGGTATGCTCACCATCCCGCAGATCGTCTTCGAATCCCAGCGCGACCTCACGCATTCCGTCGCGGTGCTGTTTGCCGCGTCCCTCTTTATCTATGCCCTGTTCGGGGCGCTCAAGAGCCCCAATGTCTTCAGCTATCTGCTGACCGGCATCGCGATCGGCATCGGCATGATCTCGAAGTACAATTTCGCGCTCCTGCCGGCTGCGGCGTTCATTGCGATCCTGTTTGAGGCCGAATTTCGCGGCCGCTTGATCAACTGGCGGATGCTGCTGACGATTATCGCGGCGGCTGCCATCGTCACTCCACATGCGATGTGGTTCCTCGACAATGTGGATGTCGCGACGGGCCGCACCCTTGGTAAGCTGACGCAGGATGCGAGCGCCGACCGCGCCTCGCAGATCACCGGCGGGCTCTTCTCGCTGGCCGTCGCGGTTATTGCCTTTGGATCGCTGACGGTGATTGCGTTCTGGATTTCCTTCGGCCGCCGCTTCCATGAATCGTGGCAAGCGTCCAGTCCATGGACTCGGCTGGTCGGGCGGATGTTCCTGATCCTGGTCGTGGCGCTCATCCTGCTGGTGGCCTTCGGCGGGGTGTCGCTGATCAAGGATCGCTGGTTGACGCCGTTCTTCTTCATGCTGCCGCTCTATCTCAGCCTTAAACTCGATGCGCTCAACCAGACCATCGGCAATGCGCCCAAGCGTTTCGGATGGATCGCGGTGTTGATCATGATCGCGATACCGCTCGCGCTCTTTGTGCGCGTGCCGGCGGCGCAGTATCTCGGCCGCTACGCCAAGCTCAACGTGCCCTACCAGCCGGCGATCGAGGGTATTCTGGCCTCCCGCCAGGCCCGCCCCTCGCTGATCGTGACATCGGATATGCAGATGGCGGGAAACCTGCGGTTGAACGCGCCCGGCATTCCGGTCATGGTCCCGGGCTACGAGCGCTTTCAAAAGAACTACGCGTTCGATGCAACTCATCCGGTGCTGCTGGTCTGGCGCGACAAAGGCGCTGAATATGCTGAAATGCCTGAAGAGCTCAGGCGCTGGCACGCATCCCAGGTCGAGGTGGGGAGCGTCGAACCGTCCGAGCAGGACATCGCCAAGCCCTATCACTACGGCAAGCCGGGCGACGTCTATCATTTCAGCTACGCCTGGATTTATCCGAAGGCAGGTACGCAATAGAAAAACCGCCCGGAGCGGGGCTCACGGGCGGCCTGCATTCTGACGAATGCCGAAATTTCTTACTTCGGTGCGAGCACCATCATCATCTGGCGACCTTCGAGCTTCGGCTCGGCTTCCACCTTGGCGATCGCCAGCGTGTCGTCCTTGACCTGAAGCAGGAGCTTCATGCCGAGTTCCATATGGGCCATTTCGCGGCCGCGGAACTTCAGCGTCACCTTGACCTTGTCGCCCTCGTCGAAGAAGCGCTGCATCGCCCGCATCTTCACCTCATAGTCATGGGTGTCGATATTAGGACGCATCTTGATCTCCTTGATCTCGATGATCTTCTGCTTCTTGCGGGCTTCGGCCGCCTTCTTCTGGGTGGCGTATTTCAGCTTGCCGAGGTCGAGAATCTTGCATACCGGCGGCTCGGTGTTCGGCGAAATCTCGACGAGATCGAGGCCGGCCTCTTCGGCCATGGCGAGCGCCTCGTCAGTGTTCACGATGCCCACATTGATGCCATCGGCGCCAATCAGCTGGATACGTGGAACTCGAATTTCCCGGTTTGAGCGCGGGCCGTCTTTGGTGGGGCCTTCCGCCTTGAAGGGTCTGCGAATGGTCGTATTCTCCTGAATTATTTACTTTGCGGGCTCTTTCTGCCATCAGCGACCCTCGAAAGCAACCGCCGACGCAAGAAGGCCGTGTATTTAGCACGGTTTTTCCGGGAAATCATCTCTGGAAATCACGGGAATCTGCGTCTGGTTGCCGGCTTAGACATGATGGAGTTTATCGATGCAGGACAGCGAAAACGGCGTCACGTTCATAGAGGTCGGGCAGGAGCCTCATATAAGGCGGATCGCCGCGATTGCAACCAGGCCGGACCAGCAAAGCGACACGACGGTCGTCTGGCTCGGCGGCTACAGGTCCGACATGAGCGGTACCAAGGCGGTGGCGCTGGAAGCGGTCGCGAACAAGATCGGCGTCAACTTCGTCCGCTTCGATTATTCCGGCCACGGCCAATCGAGCGGCCATTATACTGAAGGCACGATATCGCTCTGGCTGGAAGAGGCGCTTGCCGTGATCGCCAGGTTCGCGACCGGCCGGTTGATCCTGGTTGGCTCTTCGATGGGCGGCTGGGTCGCCTTGCGCGCCGTTGAGGAGTTCAGGAAGGAAGGCGATTCGAACCGGACCGCCGGACTGGTGCTGATCGCCCCGGCCCCGGACTTTACACATGTGCTCATTGAGCCGCACCTGACCAAAAAAGAGCTCAAATCGCTCGCTGACAAGGGCTATTTCGAAGAGAAATCGGATTATTCGCCGGAGCCAAATCGCTATACGCGAGACCTGATCGAAGACGGCAGACACAATCTCGTCATGAATGGCCTGATTGTGACGGGATGCCCGGTGCATATCCTGCAGGGAATGAAAGACCCGGACGTTCCTTACGGCCATGCTCTTAAAATCATGGAGAAAATCGTCGGCGACGATGCAATCCTGACGCTTGTCCGCGATGGCGATCACCGCCTGTCGCGCCCCGAGGATCTCGAGCGGATCGAGGCTGCCGTTACGGCAATTGCGGCGCATGCCTGATTTCCGTCGCAGGTCTTAACCATAGTTCTCAATGGTGAGTATTAACCCCTGCTTAACGATTGACACCCCAGCCGGAATTCCCTTTAACTCTTTGTTAAGGATTGCGGGGACTGGAACTGATGTCGGGAAGTATCTGCAAGACCGCTTTTGCGGTGTTGGCGTTTGGGTTGAGTGCGTTTTCAGGGTCATATGCGGATGCGGCGGGTTCTCGCTTCATGCAGACGGGTGCCGTGACTTCGCAGCCTATCGGTCATTATCAATTCTGCCAGTCGCGCAAGGACGAATGTTCCGTGGTGTCCGAGAATACGGGAGCGGCGCGCGTCACGGATTTCGGCTGGAATGTCATCAAGGAAATCAATTCCGGCGTGAATCATAAAATCATGCCGATGACCGATCAGGACATCTTCGGCCGTGACGAAGTCTGGACCTATCCGATCGATGTGGGCGACTGCGAGGATTTCGTTCTCGAAAAGCGCCGGGAATTGATGGCCAAGGGCTTCACCGTATCCAACCTGTTGATCACCGTGGTGCGCAAGCCCGACGGCGAAGGCCACGCAGTACTGACCGTTCGCACCATGGACGGCGACTACATTCTCGACAATCTCGACGACCGCGTCCGGCTCTGGACCGAGACGCCTTATCGCTTCATGAAGCGTCAGGCGGAGTACAATACCGGTCGCTGGGTGAAGATCGAGAACTCCCAGGATGTGCTGGTCGGCGCCGTCGAGAAATAGTTTTTACGTCTGTCGAATGCGAAAATGCCGCCAGGGAGCTCCCAGGCGGCACTTTGCTGTTTGAGGCATGGTTACTGGATCAGGTCGATCGTCTCGGTTGTTCCGCCCGTGCAGGTATAGCAGCAATCCGTGCAGGACTGCGCATTGTTGGGGCCGACGCCCCAGTAGGTTTCCTGATCGCCCTTGATCCATGCGCCGTAGCAGATGTTCTCACCTTCCTTGCAGGAAAGCGCCATCGACTTGGCGTCGCCATCGTCGAGGACGTAGACTTCGCCCCCGCCCGGCCAGACATGGTTGCGATCCTGGCTGTAGAGTTCGACTTCGAGCGCATTTGGATGATTGTTGCGTATCGTGAAAGTGACTTCGGCGGCGAGCGCCGATTGTACTGACATAAGGCCGGCGAGCATTACGACCGCCGCTGTTGCGAAAGTTCTGAATTTCATGGTGTTCCCCTGACCCGCCGCAAATCCGCGGACGGTAGAATCGCACATAGCATGTGGAATATCAGTAGGATACATGGCGTTGCGCTAGCGCGCCGACTTTTTTGGGGTGGATTGGCCGATCCTTGACATTTGTCGGGCAATGCCGATCTTCGGCACGAAACCGGAGGATGGAAAATGCGCGGCAAGGAATTCAGCACGTGGTCGCGGAAGGCTGCGGAATGGGGGGTCGAATACCGCGACACATTGCGTGAGCGGCCGGTGCGGGCGCAGACCAGGCCGGGCGAGATCGCGGCCCGGATCGCCGAGAGCGCGCCGGAGAGCGGCCATGACATGGAGACGATCTTCGCGGATTTCGAGGAGATCATCGTGCCGGGAATGACGCATTGGCAGCATCCGCGCTTCTTTGCCTATTTCCCGGCCAATGCCGCGCCGGTCTCGGTCGTCGCCGAATATCTGGTGACCGTGATGGCCGCCCAATGCATGCTGTGGCAGACCTCGCCGGCGGCAACCGAACTCGAAACCAAGGTCATGGACTGGCTGCGACAGGCACTGGGCTTGTCCATGGATTTCACCGGCGTCATCCAGGATTCGGCTTCGTCGGCCACTCTTAATGCCGTGCTTGTCATGCGCGAGAAGGCGCTTGGCTGGAAGGGCAATGCCGAGGGACTGGCGGGCCACGACCAGATCCGCATCTATTCCTCGAGCCAGGTCCACACATCCATCGATCGCGCGATCTGGGTATCGGGTGTCGGTGAGCGGAACCTCGTGCGCATTCCGGTCGCGGGAAAAAGCCGTGGCATGGATGTCGCGGCACTGGAAGCCGCCATCATCGCCGACAAGCAGGCGGGGCTGCTTCCAGCCGGCATTATCGCCTGCGTCGGCGGAACCAGCGTCGGCGCTTGCGACAATATTGCCGAAGTCGCGGCCGTCGCACGGAAATACGGACTTTATCTCCATGTTGACGCGGCCTGGGCAGGCTCGGCGATGATCTGCCCGGAATATAGAGTGTTCTGGGAAGGCATAGAGGGCGCGGATTCCATCGTCTTCAATCCGCACAAATGGCTGGGCGCGAGCTTCGATTGCTCGGTACAGTTCATCCGCAAGCCCGAGGATCTGGTGAGGACGCTCGCGATCCAGCCGGAATATCTCAAGACCCATGGCCATGATGGCATCATCAACTATTCCGAATGGTCGGTGCCGCTCGGCCGCCGCTTCCGGGCGCTGAAGCTGTGGTTCCTGCTGCGCTACCATGGGCTGGAAGGGCTTCGGACGATGATCCGCAATCATGTCAAATGGTCGGAAATGGTCGCGGCGCGTCTGGCCGCCGAGCCAGATTTCGAGATCGTCACGGAGCCCTTCCTCTCGCTCTTCTCCTTCCGCTATAAGGGACCTGGTGATCCGGATGCGCGCAATCTCGCGCTGATCAATGCGATCAACGACGATGGCCGCATCTATCTCACCCAGACACGGGTCGAGGGCGCGATTGTCATTCGTTTCCAGGCGGGACAGTTCGACATGACCGAGGACGATGCGAAGACGGCGGTCGATGTGATCATCGAGATTGCGCGCAGGGCCTGAATTTGGCGCTGGACCCGGCCAACGGCCGGATTCTATAAGCGTCAGGCCTCAAACCAGGATTTCTCCATGCCCGAATTGCCCGAAGTGGAAACCGTCCGCCGCGGACTGGCGCCCTTCATGGAGGGCCGGCGGATCAAGGAACTGACGCTCAACCGGGCGGACCTGCGTTTCCCCCTGCCGGAGAAATTCAAGACCCGGCTCGAAGGACGCAAGGTGGAGCACCTATCGCGGCGCGCAAAGTATCTCGTCATCAATCTGGAGGGCGACCTTTCGCTGATCGCCCATCTCGGCATGTCGGGTTCGTTCCGCATCGAGGAACTGGAGAAGGCATCGCAGCCCGGCGCCTTCCACCACGAGCGCTCCAAGGACCGGGCGCATGATCACGTCGTGCTCAGGATAAGCCGGGATGCCGAGCCCGATACGCTCATCATCTATAATGACCCGCGCCGCTTCGGTTTCATGGATCTGATCGAGACATCGGCGATCGATACCTATCCGGCCTTCAAGGTGCTCGGCCCCGAACCGACGGGCAACCACCTCTCGGCCCAATACCTGGCCGAACGGCTCAAGGCCAAGAAGGGGCCGATCAAGTCGGTTCTCCTCGACCAGACCGTGATCGCCGGGCTCGGCAATATCTATGTCTGCGAGGCGCTCTATCGCTCCCGGATCAAACCGACGCGCGCGGCCATGTCCGTGGTCACCCCGACTGGAAAGCCATCCCGGCAGTTGGAGGATCTGACACGCGCCATCCGCGACGTGATATCGGAGGCGATCGAGGCGGGCGGCTCTTCGCTCAGGGACCATATCCAGACCGATGGGTCGCTCGGCTATTTCCAGCATCGCTTCCGCGTCTATGACCGCGAAGGCAGGCCCTGCGTCACGGAAGGCTGTGATGGCATCGTCCACCGGATCACTCAATCGGGCCGGTCGACTTTCTATTGCCCCGTATGCCAGAAATGAGCGCCGGGACTGTTCCTGTTGGAGGCGCCCGATAGCTCCGCCAGGGGGCACAGAATCTTTTCCGCCGCTCATTGACGGGCAGGCACTTTGGGGCTATACGCCGCCCCACAGATTGAAAAGCGTGGGTCATCCGGCTTTTCTGATGCTCCCTCATTGCCTCGCATGAGGCCGCCCCTTCGGGGCCGCGGCGAAAGGGGCATGTTGGATCGAATGGATTAGAGAGAGACAGAAATGGCCAATACCCAATCGGCGAAGAAGGCAACCCGCAAGATCGAGCGCCGTACCGAAGTCAACAAGGCTCGCCGTTCGCGCGTCCGCACCTTCATCCGCAAGGTTGAAGAAGCGATTGCATCGGGCGACAAGACCGCCGCCGAAGCCGCCTTGAAGGCCGCTCAGCCGGAATTGCAGCGCGCCGCCACCAAGGGCGTCGTTCATCGCAATACCGCTTCCCGCAAGGTCTCGCGTCTCGCAGCCCGCGTGAAGGCAATCAGCGCCTGATTCTCGGTCTAAGACTGAAGTTCAAGAAGCCTGGCTGGTAGCCGGGCTTTTTCGCGTTTCTGGCGAGTGGTTGAAAACATTGACTCTTTCAGGTCCTTTCGCTGACAATTGTGTGACAAGAAAAATTGAAATAAATCAATCGCTTGTGCGAGGTTCTATTTTCTCAGGCAGCCTTACCTAGCGGCAGGCCGTCACAATCAGCAGTCAAGCGAAATTTTTATTTTCTGCTGATTCAGAGTGTTCAGCACAGGCAAAAACAGAATCCCTTTGATTCATTTGCGATTCTTTTTTCCGCTTTCGGGCCGCCAAAAACGGGTCTCAAATGTCAATGCCTTTCTCTTAACAGGAGGTAAAAATCCCTGTTGATTTGAGCCCCTGAACTTGCCTAAATGACTTCCAGAGAGGGCTTGAAAGACGGGGGCGTGCCAACCGGTCAACGGAAGGCGTGTGACTGATTTCAACCACCCGATCATGACGGAATGACGGCATTCCGATCCATCCTTGACCGGCGGGCGTTCGCGAACAACCGGGAAACCATGGTTTCCCGGGATGGCGGCTTATTCGTCTCACGAATGTGGTGAATGGAAGATCGGAGAAAGGAGAAGGCGAACCGGAAAAGTCCGGAACGAGGCTGTGCGGCACCGAGCCGGACGAGACGTTCCAAGGGGATGATATGGACATGACGTCCTGGGACCGGCCAACGAGGTCCACCAGCAATTCCGTGGGGATGGATGCGGGTGGATGTGCAGGTTTCTAATGACACGAACGGAGCCAATTCGGGTTTCGGCGAATTCGACATGTAGAAGGCGGCGAC